>CAZHFS010000071.1:0-11068 GCA_964531885.1 uncultured Propionivibrio sp. | reverse complement strand
GGCGCAGGGGCGCCTCCCGGGTGGCCTGCCGGGTGGCCTCGGCCAGGATGTCGGCAAGTTCGCCGAGCAGGGGGAACTTCGCCCCGGCGGTGATGAAGTACTGAATGACTCCGGTATCCTGGCAACTTGGACGATTGAGCCGTGCGGCAGCGTCCTGGTTCTCGGCCATGGACAGATAGATCGCCTTGGCCAGAGGTTTCGTTTCCCTGGCGCGTAATTCGGCAAGTTTCTGCTCAACGTCGGTCGGCAAATGCTTGCCGATGTAGGCGGTGAATTTCGCCATCGTCTCGGTGAGCGACTGGACTGCAGTTTCCTTTTCCACTTGACCTCTCCTGAACATACCCACATGGGCAGCAAGGTCAATCTATAATTTTCCAAATCGGACAAATAGACTGTTTTCGGCAAACCATACTTGCCATAAAGGAAAAGAATGAAACTGCGCACCGATCTCACGTTTTTCGTCACGCTCGTCAAGTACGGCAGCCTCTCGGCCACCGCCCGTGAACTCAACGTCACGCCATCGGCAGTCAGCAAGTGGTTGGCTCAATTGGAGACCAGACTGGGTGTCCGACTGGTGATCCGCAATACGCGACACATTTCGCTCACCCAGGAGGGCGAGATTTACCTTGCAGAAGGGCGCCGGATTCTCGGCGAGATTGAGAACCTTGAGCAGGCCATTGCACAAAGCCAGGCGGCCCCGGTCGGGCTACTCAGGGTTCAGGCTACACTGGGTTTCGGCCGGGCCTATATCGCGCCGGCCATCGCCAAATTTTCAAGCCGCTATCCACACCTGGAAATCCAACTCAACCTGCACGATCGCTCGGTTCGCCTCAGCGAAGGCGAAGCCGATGTCGGCGTCCGATTCGGGCTCCCGCCCGACGGGCGTCTGCTGGCACGCAAGATCGCGGACCACCGGCGCCGGATCTTTGCCTCACCGCGTTATTTCCAGGGCCGGCCGCGACCGATGAATCCCAACGACCTGACGCAGCACAACTGCCTGATCGTACGCCAGGACGAGGTCGCCTATGGCCAATGGCATTTCAGTCGTACGCGCCAGACACAAACGGTCAAGGTGCGCGGCTCGCTCAGCAGCAACGACGGTGCCGCCGTCCTGGCCTGGGCACTCGAAGGCCATGGCATCATCATGCGCTCCGAATGGGATGCGGCCCCTTTTGTCCGCAGTGGGCAACTCGAGGTACTGCTCGAGGACTACACGCTCCCACCCGCCGATATCTACGCCATCTATCCGCAAAAACACAACCTGCCGGCCAAGGTCAGGGTGTTTGTCGACTTTCTGGCTGACTATTTCGGACAAGGCGAGAAGGAAACCCCGTTTCCCTGGTAATCCGACCACGCCGGATCATGCACCGACCGGCGTCTTGCGCATCAGGGTGCTCTTGCCAAACAGGCTTTCGATCAGGTCGACGGCCAGTTCGGCAGTACGGTTGCGCACGTCGAGTGCCGGATTCAGTTCGACGACGTCGAGCGAGGCCAGGCGCCCGGTATCCGCGATCATCTCCATACACAGCTGCGCCTCGCGGTAAGTCGGCCCGCCGCGCACCGTGGTCCCGACGCCCGGCGCGATATCGGGGTCAAGAAAATCAACGTCGAGACTCACGTGCAGATGGGTATCCGGCCCCATCAGCGCGAGCGCCATCTCCATCGCATGCCGCATCCCGCTTTCGTCGATGTAGCGCATGTCGAAAACCTCGATACCTGCCTCATGCACCCGCCGTTTTTCGCCAGGATCAACGCTGCGGATACCGATCTGACGGATGTCGCGCGCGCTCATCGCGGGAACAAAGCCAGCCAGGTTCGTCAGTGCATCGGGGCCGTCACCGCACAGGCAGGCCACCGGCATGCCATGGATATTGCCGCTCGGGGTCAGCGCCGGAGTGTTGAAATCGGCATGCGCATCAAACCACAGGACGCGTAGCTTGCGACCTTGCGCCTGGCAGTGGCGAGCCACCGCACTGATCGAACCGATGCTCAGGGAATGATCGCCGCCGAGCAGAACAGGCAGGCGCCCCGCCGCGAGTTCGGCGTAGACCGCGTCATGCACGGCACGGCACCATGCGCTGACCTCCGATAAATGGCGGAAGCCATCAACCGCCGACAACACGGGATTCTCCGGGCCGCGCACATTGCCGCAGTCACGCACCTCGATGCCGAACTGGGCAATGGCATCGGCCAATCCGGCCACCCGCATGGCCGCCGGCCCCATGCGCGCACCCAGCGTTCCGGCACCGACGTCGGTCGGCGCGCCGATCAGGCTGACTTCTGGCTGATGCATTCTGCTTCTCCGCTGCAACACACCCCCACTCATCCCGAGTAGGGTGAAAAAAGATGGAGTACACTCATACTGAGTTTCACGACCCACATTTTAGCCGCATTCCATGCCGACCATTCCCCTCTACGTTTCCTGCGCCAAAAGCCGGGAAGTTCAAGTCTTCGTCCTGGATCCGGAACAGGGCTCCCTCCTGCTCCTCCAGCGTAAATCGCTGCCCGGCGAAGTTCTCCATCTCAAACTGAGCGCCGACCGCCGACTACTGCTCGCCGGAACCCGCGGCGAAGACGCTTTGCACGCCTTCTCGGTTGCGCCGACCTACGGCACCCTGCGGCTGCTCGGCAGCATTCCGTCTCCCGGCGCACCAACCTATGTTGGCCTGACTCCAGAGCGCGACATGGCCTTCGTTGCCTCCTACCGGAACAACCTGCTTGCGGCCTTCCCGCTCACGCCTCGCGGCCGACCTCGCGCCGCCACCCAGATCCTCCCCGAGTTGCCCCGCGCCCACGCCGCCATTTGTCCAAGCGACGGGCGCTGGCTGATCGTCCCGACGCTCGGTACCGACACCATCCACAGTTTTGCGCTCAACACCGGCCATCCCCAGCCACTCACTTCGCCCGCTGCGGCGGCAGTCCGGGTACGCCCAGGGAGCGGGCCACGCCACCTCGTCCTGAGCAAAGACGGCAGCCGCGCCTACTGCCTCAACGAACTCGACAACAGTCTCGATGCCTTCGATTTCAACCTCGAAACGGGCCAACTTGTCCTGCGCGAGTCGCTCAGCCTCTGTGCGCACGGCTTTGCCGGTGACCCCTGGGCGGCCGAACTGCGGCTGGCGCCTGCGGGCCGCTACCTGTATGCCACCGACCGTCGTTCAAGCACGATCGCCTGCGTCGAAATCTCCTCCGACAGCGGCCGTCTGGCGCTCATCGGTCATGTCGCCACCGAGACCCAACCGCGCGGCATGGCAGTTTCACCCTGCGGCCGCTGGCTGGCGGTCAGTGGCCAAGCCTCGCACCACCTCACACTGTATGCCCTTGATCCAAACAGCGGCCTGCCCACCGAGCACCTGCGCGTCCCTGCCGGTGAAGAGCCGATCTGCATCGAGATGCCGGCAGCCTGAAGAACGAACGCCGGCCATATGGCCGGCGTTGGGTAAGGCAATCGTAGGGCAATCCAGGCCAAATCGCCTGACGATCACACCTGCTGCCACTTCGGTTTGTTGGCGTATACCCAGCGGTAATATTCGGCACGCTGCAATCCCCCGGCAGCCGCTTCATCAAGCAGGAGGCGGGTATCCCGGTGAAACTGCAGAGCCGAGGCAGGATTCATCGCACTGACCGCCCCTTCGACAGCCCCAGCGACCGCCTCTGCTTTCTGATCGCCAAATGCCATGAGGAGGTTGGTGCGCGCCTCCATGATCGTACCGATCCCCATGGTGATGACATGCGTTGGCACCTCCTCGGCGCTCGCAAAAAAGCGGGCATTGTCCTCGCGCGTGCGCTGAGTCAAGGTCTTGATGCGCGTGCGCGAAGCCAATGACGAGGTCGGTTCGTTGAACCCGATGTGCCCATCGCTCCCGATACCCAAGATCTGCAGGTCGATCCCGCCCACGGCCCGGATGCGTGCCTCGTAATCGGCACAAAAACCCGGCACATCGGTCGCCAGGCCATCCGGAATCTGCACATTCTCGGGACGGATGTTGATATGCCGAAAGAGATTTTCCCACATGAAGTGGTGGTACGACTGCGGATGCTCGGGCGCCAGTCCGAGGTATTCATCGAGGTTAAAGGTTCGCACCCGACGCCAATCCAGCTGCATCGCAATCAACGAACGGTAGAGTCGTAGCGGCGTACTGCCCGTCGCCAGACCGAGTACGGCATCGGGTTTTTCCTTAAGCAGGCGGGCAATCAACCGCGCGGCGATGTCCGTCGCGGCCTGCGGGTTCGGTTGAATGATGATTTCCACGGCTGTCTTTTCCTTAAGATCGCGTCAGCGTCATGCCCCCAAAGGCACCGGTTCGCCTTCAACATAGACGGCTGTCACGCCAAGGTCACCGTCCATCTCCACGACATCTGCCCAGGCGCCTTCCTGCAAGCGTCCGCGTTCGCTCTCGCCGAGATAGTCCGCTGGATAGGTCGACGCCCGCCGCACGGCCTCATCCAGCGGCTGGCCAATCCGCACCAGATTGCGCACGGCCTGATCCATGGTCAGCACACTGCCGGCAAGCGTGCCATCCGCCAAGCGAACTCCGCCGAGGCATTTGCTTACCTGCTGCGTTCCCAAGCGATAATTTCCGTCCGGCATGCCGGTGGCGGCCGTCGAATCCGTCACGCAATACAGGCGGGGTATTGCCCGGCAGGCGACGCGCAAGGCCCCCGGATGCACGTGCAGAAGGTCTGGAATCACCTCGGCATATTCTGCGTGCGCCAATGCAGCACCTGCCATTCCGGGCTTGCGATGATGCAACTCGCTCATCGCGTTAAAGAGGTGCGTAAAGCCCCCTGCCCCGGCCTCCAGCGCTGCGACGCCTTCTTCATAGGTACCAGCGCTGTGGCCTACCTGAGGGAGGATGCCGCGCGACCGCAGCGCCGCGATCAGCTCAAGATGACCGGCCAGTTCTGGTGCCAAAGTCAGAACTCGAATCCGGGCCAAGGCATCGAGCGCAATAATTTCATCGAGCGTACCGATCCGCATCGCGGCCGGCTGTGCCCCGAGCCGTCCGGGATTGATGAACGGCCCTTCCAGATGCACACCCAACACCCGTGCCGATCCGACGGGCCGCGCACGCATGGCCCGACCGACATCGGCCAACGCGCGCTCAAGCTCGGGCCGCGTCGCGGTCATCGTCGTCGCCAGAAAACTCGTTGTACCATGTTCGGCGTACAACTTGGCCATGGCATCAACCGCGCCATCCGCCTCCATCACATCACGGCCAGCCCCACCGTGAACGTGCAGGTCAATGAAGCCTGGAAGAATCCGCGTCTCACCGGGTAGCGGTTGATCGACCCTGTCGCCGACAACCGCTTCGATGCGCGCGGAAAACTGTAAAACACCCCGCCGCCAGCCCTGGGGCGTCAGGATGCAGCCCTCGCGTCGTATCGTCATGCCAATCCTTCGCTCTGAACCCGGCTCTCGCCGTAATTAGTACCACTTTAATACCACCAAAACTATCGGTCAATCGACTGCGTACCTGGCAAAGGCTATCAAGGCCATTCCCTTGATAGCTGAACGACTGCCTCGGTACACTGAGGCCAGCGATCGACCGGCCTTCGCGCCCAGATGTCCACGCCCGGAACGATTAAACTAGCCAATATGAGCCCCGCAGCACTTACCACCGATGCGCTGATCGCCGAACTGGCCCTCGACCCACAGAGCCCGCAACACCTTTACCTGCAGGTCAGCCGGGGATTGGCACATCTGATCCACACCCAGCGCTTCGCTGCCAACGCCGCCCTGCCTTCCGAACGCACGCTGGCGGAAAAACTGGGGATTTCGCGGATCACCGCGCGTAAGGCAATCGATGCCCTGGTCGCCGAGGGTCTTGTGGAACGACGGCACGGTTCCGGCAATTTCATCTCGCCCCGTCTTGAACAAGCGCTGACCCGCCTGACCAGTTTCACCGAGGAACTGAGCGCTCGCGGTTTCACTCCACGTTCGCGCTGGCTGCGCCGCTACATCGGTATGGCGCACGCTGAAGAAATCGTCGGCCTTAACCTGCCGACCGGAGCCCGGGTTGCCCGTCTGGAGCGCGTCCGTCTTGCCGATGACACGCCGATGGCCCTCGAATTGTCCGCCCTGCCACTGGACGTGGTGCCACAACCAGACGCCGTCGGCGACTCGCTCTACGCCCACCTCAAGGCCCAAGGACAAGAACCGGTTCGCGCACTGCAGCACTTGCGTGCCACCAACGCTACCCCACGGCAAGCCGAGGTCTTGGCCATCCCGCCGGGTGAGGCATTGCTGTTCATCACCCGCTACGGTTACGCCGCCGACGCACGGCCGATCGAGATGACGCACACGTGGTGCCGCAGCGACTACTACGACTTTGTTGTCGAATTACGCCGCTAGCAAAGGATACTCGCCCGATGCAAGTTGCTGAGGGCGCAGATCAGGCCACCCCGGCCTGGTGCGCCTGCTGGTCCGCCCAGTAGCTTGATCGCACCATCGGACCGCAGGCCGCGCCGGTAAAGCCCATGGCTTTGGCTTCTCGCTCAAACATCGCAAAGGTATCCGGATGGACGTAGCGGGTCACCGGAAGGTGATGCCCGGACGGCGCCAGATACTGACCGATGGTCAGCATTTCCACGTCATTGGCGCGCAGATCGCGCATGACGTCGAGGATTTCCTCGTCGGTTTCGCCGAGGCCGACCATCAGGCCGGATTTGGTCGGCACCTGCGGGTAACGCGCCTTGAATGCCTTGAGGAAGGCCAGCGAGTGGGCGTAGTCCGCGCCCGGCCGCGCCTGCTTGTAGAGGCGCGGAACGGTTTCCAGGTTATGGTTGAGCACGTCGGGCAAAGATTGTCCAAGCACGTCCACGGCGATGTCCATGCGGCCACGGAAGTCCGGAACCAGCGTCTCAATGGTGGTGGATGGTGACTTCTCGCGCACGGCGCGGATGACGTCGACAAAGTGCTGCGCCCCACCGTCGCGCAGGTCGTCGCGGTCGACGCTGGTGATCACCACGTAGCGCAGCTTGAGGTGAGCCACGCTGTCCGACAGACTGGCCGGCTCGTTGGGATCCGGCGGCAGCGGCTTGCCGTGTCCGACGTCGCAGAACGGGCAGCGCCGGGTGCAGATGTCACCGAGAATCATGAAGGTTGCCGTACCGCGCCCGAAGCATTCGCCGATGTTCGGGCAGGCGGCTTCCTCGCAGACCGTATGCAGTTTCTGCTCGCGCAGCATTTTCTTGATTTCGCCAAAGCGCCCGGCATCGTTGCCAGCCTTGACGCGGATCCACTCAGGCTTCCTTTGCGGCGCATGTGGAACAATCTTGATGGGAATGCGGGCCGTCTTCTGTTCGCCGCGTTCCTTGATCCCGGCCACCTTGGCTGCGGGTTTGGCGAGTTTGCCCGTCTCGGCGGCAGGTGTCACGGGCGGGATAGTGGTGTTTTCGTTCATTGCGGTTCCAGTTGCTTGAGGAGTTGGGCAACGAGGGCCTGGGCCACCGCATCCTGTGCGGCCTCGACACCTTGCGCACGCAGATCGGTGACCGCCATGCCGGCGTAACCACAGGGATTGATCGCGGCAAACGGGGAAAGGTTCATCGCCACATTGAGCGACAAGCCGTGGTAGCTTCGCCCCTGGCGGATGCGCAGGCCCAGGGCGGCAATCTTGGCACAGCCTGCGTAGTCATCCGCCCCGCCTTGAGTGCGTCCGACGTAGACGCCGGGCGCACCGTCCAGCCGCGCGGCAACCACCCCGTAAGCGCCCAGCACATCGATGATCGCCTGTTCGATGCGCGACACGAGTTCGCGCACCTTGATCCGGCTGCGGGTTAGATCCACAAGCACATAGACGACGATCTGCCCAGGCCCGTGGTAAGTGATCTGGCCACCGCGGTCCGTTGCCACCAGCGGAATGTCGCTGGCTGCCAACAGGTGCTCGGGTTTGCCGGCCTGGCCCAGGGTGTAGACCGGCGGATGTTCGCAGACCCAGAGTTCGTCCGGCGTCTGCTCGTCACGCACGGCGTTGAAATCGCGCATCGCCTGCCAGGTCGGCTCGTACTCGACCTGGCCGAGCCAACGCACTTGCGGCGGGGGATTACTGCTCACCGCCTCGGCCTCAGAGCACGACCTTGACCAGCGGATGGCTCGACAATTCACGGTAGAGTGCGTCGAGCTGAGCCTTGGAGGTGGCATTCACCGTACAGGTCAGGCTGATGTATTTGCCGCCCGAGGAGGCGCGCATTTCCATCGTCGCGCCATCGAAGTCCGGTGCATGGCGCAGCACGACCTCGAGCACGCGCTGGGCCAGTGTCGGATCGGCAAGGCCCATGATCTTGAGCGGGAACGCACAGGGAAATTCAAGCAGGGTGTCTTGTTCAGGCGTCGGCATGACGCATTACCTCGTCGCGAAAAGTGGTGTACCAGTGATGCATGCGTTGCGTTACAGGGCCAGGGCGGCCAGCCCGTTCGCCGAGGCCGACAGGCTGTCCGTCCAGGTTAACGATGGCCAGCACTTCCTTGGTCGACGAAGTCATCCACAATTCATCGGCCGTACGCAACTCATCCTCCGACACCGGACGGATTTCATGCGGCGCACCGTGTCTGGCGGCAAGTTCAAGGACCACGTCGTAGGTGATGCCGGGCAGAATGTGCCCGTCTTGCGGTGGCGTCAGGATGACCCCAGCTTTGACCACAAAGATGTTGGACGCTGCCCCCTCGGTGAGGCAACCCTCGCGCAGCATGATCGCCTCGGCACAGCCAGCCTCGACCGCCTGCTGGCGCAGGAGTACGTTGGCCAGCAGTGAAATGGCCTTGAGGTCGCACTTCGCCCAGCGGATGTCGGGCACGGTGATCGCGCCGACACCGGCAGCGCGCACAGCGTCGCTCGGCGCAACCAAGGGCGAGGTAAACGCGAAAACCGTCGGCGAGACACCGACGGGAAATGCCTGCTCGCGCTTGTCGTCCGCTCCGCGCGTCACCTGCAGGTAGACACTCTGGTCGGGGAAATCGGCTTCGGCCACGAGGCGTTCGACCACGGCCTGCCACTCCGCCGGCCTGAGCGGATTGGCAAGGCGGATGCCATCGAGCGAATCCTGCAGGCGCCGTAGATGTTCGGCAATACGGAAAGGGCGCCGCGAATAGACCGGGATGACTTCGTAAGCCCCGTCACCGAACAGGAAGCCGCGGTCGAGCGGCGAGATCCGTGCTGCCGCGAGAGGCAGGAACTCGCCGTTCAGGTAGGCGTTCATCGCCGGTTTATTTGAACCACAGGCGGACACTGTCGATCGCCCGGCCGAAGATGCCGGCGACCGGCACGGCTTCGATCGCGACCACCGGATACTCGCCATAGGGTTTGCCGTCGAGGCTGACCTTGAGCGTAGCGATTGTCTGCCCGGCACTTACCGGCGCCATCAGGGGTTGTTGCGACACCAGCTCGGTCTTGAGGCGCGGCGCAAAGCCCTTCGGCACGGCAAGGATAAAGTCGCTGCGGAAACCGGCCTTGACGGTGGACGACGCCCCTTTCCAGACCTGGAGGTTGGACACCGGCTGATCCTTGGCGTAAAGCTGCACGGCATCGTAGAACTGGAAGCCGTAGTTGAGCAGTTTCAGCGACTCCTGCGCACGCACCGCATCCGACGCAGTGCCGAGCACCACGGACAGCAGGCGGCGCGGGCCGCGTTTGGCCGAGGAAATCAGGCAGTAGCCAGCAGCTTCGGTATACCCTGTTTTCAGGCCATCGACCGTCGGATCGACAAAGAGCAGGCGGTTGCGGTTGGGCTGGGTGATGTTGTTATAGCGGAAGTCCTTGAGCGAGTAGTACTTGGCGTATTCCTCGGGAAAATCACGGATCAGCGCCCCGGCCAGCGTGGCCAGATCACGCGCCGTGGTGTAGTGCTGTGGATCCGGCAGGCCGGAGGCGTTACGGAAATTCGAGGCTTTCATGCCGAGGCGCTGGGCCTCGCGGTTCATCATTTGCGCAAAATTCTCCTCATCCCCGGCGATCGCTTCGGCAAGTGCGACACAGGCATCATTACCCGACTGCACGATCATGCCCTTGATCAGGTCTTCGACCTTCACCTGGGTTCCCACCTGAATAAACATGCGCGAACCGGGGGCTTTCCAGGCCTTTTGCGAAACCGGCACGGCCTGATCGAGCTTGATCGTGCCCTGCTTGATGGCCGCGAAGGTGAGGTAGGCGGTCATCAACTTGGTCAGCGAGGCCGGTTCAAGACGCTCATCGGGGGCTTGAGCGGCCAGCACTTGACCTGAACCGGACTCGATGAGCAGCCAGGACTTGGCGGCCAGCGCCGGCGGCGTCGGCATCTGCTGAGCTTGAGCCAGCACCGGAAGAAGAAGGAGAGCGGCAAAGAATGAACGGAGGGAGCAAAGGAGGCGCATGACGGTGTACAACGGAGCGGCGTATATAGGAAGGCGAATTATACCAACCCTGCCCACGCTCCCCGGCGCTGCCTCATGAGGGAATTTGTAACAAGGCACCGGAGGCTCCACTTGCGCCTCATTGCACCCAGGCGCTGTCGGCGCGACAATGACCGCACCGGGACGCCGATTTGCGTCCGGCATTGCGATCAAGGGAGAGGGATATGAGCCACAAGCACCTGCACCTCCTGGAAGCGATCTATCGCGACCCGCCGAGTGCCAACATCCATTGGCGCGAAATCGAGTCCCTGCTCAGCCATCTTGGCGCAACCGTCGAGTCGGCCCATGGCGCACGCTTTCGCGTGGTCATCGGCCGTTTCGAGATCTTCCTGCACCATCCGCACAACAGCTCGACCTGCTCACGGCAAGACATCAAAGCACTGCGCGAGTTTCTGGCGCGCGCCGGAGTCACCCTGTCACGCTACGAAGAAGCGCAAAAAACCGCACGCGCCCAGTAAGCACCTCACCTTGAGGCAGAAGCTTCGCTGGCTCGCCGGCTCAGGCGCAGGTGCAAGAGCACACTGCCTGCGCCGAGCAGCATCAGGCCAAGCATGCCAGCCGCCAGGGTGCGCGTGGATCCCCAGAGCAAGGGAGCCAAGGCCCCGGCAGCCAGGCTATTGACCGATGCCTGCAGAAACATCTGGCACGAAGCGGCAAGTCCGCGCTGCGCCGGAAACT
>CAZHFS010000070.1:0-11103 GCA_964531885.1 uncultured Propionivibrio sp. | reverse complement strand
CGGCTGGTGGTGTTCTCTTCGCCGCGGATGTCACGCTCGAGTTTGATGTGGTTTTCCGGGTGCAGCGGCGTGAGGTTCTCGAACATGATTTTGTTCTTCGAAGCCTCGGGCGGTTCGCCGTTGATGCGGTCAACCTTGACCAGGGCGAAATAGCGTTCTCCATCCTTTGGCGTACGGATCTCGCCTTCGATGGTGTCGCCGTTGTGCAGATTGAAGCGCCGGATCTGGCTCGGGCTGACGTAAATGTCGTCGGTGCTCGCCAGGTAGGAGGTGTCGGGCGAGCGCAGGAAACCAAAACCGTCAGGCAGGGTTTCCAGTGTGCCGTCGCCGAAAATGGTCTCGCCTTTTTTTGCCTGGTTCTTGAGCAAGGCGAAGATCAGCTCGTGTTTGCGCAGCCGGTTGGCGCCCTCGATGTCGTTGGCGACCGCCATGTCGAGAAGCTGGCTTACATGTAGGGCTTTGAGTTCGGAGAGATGCATGTGCAGAAGATGGATGCTAGGTGGCCTGAACGTCCGGTGGCGCCGACATGGGACGCGACCAGAGGAGCAATGGATGCGGGGTGTGCTACAGAGGGGATTGCCTGAAGGCTCGGGCCGACACTGTTCTCACTGTTATAGACAGCCGACGCTGGGAACCTTCAGGCGGAGGGTACGGGTTTTACAGGTGGCTGTCAATGAACGAAGACAGTTGCGATTTGGACATTGCGCCGACCTTGGTGGCTTCAACCGCACCGTTCTTGAAGATCATCAGCGTCGGGATGCCGCGTACTCCGTAGCTCGACGGGGTGTTCTGGTTGTCGTCGATGTTCATTTTGGCTACTTTGATGCGGCCAGCGTAGTCGGCGGCGATTTCATCGAGGATCGGCGAGAGCATCTTGCAGGGGCCGCACCATTCAGCCCAGTAGTCGAGCAATACGGGTTGATCGGCCTTGAGAACCTCGGTTTCAAAGGTGGCGTCGGTGACGTAGTGGATGTGTTCGCTCATGGATGTACCTCTTTGTTATCGAGTGGTGAGGAGGGGTGGAGCCGATGACGCGGGAAAGCGTGGTACTGCGACGGCGATGAACTGATCTATCCTAACCAAAAACAATCCGCATGGGAAGATTCCTCTTCAGAGCAGCAAAAGGTGCTTTGTTGGCCTTTACAGCAGCGTCCTTTTGCGTGTTGGCGAGCGGGGTTCAGGACGTAGCCAGGGGGTGCTCTGGCGATGGCCGCAACCACACTGCCGTGTCGTGGTAGGCCGCACCAGCCCCAGGGAAGCCGGGTTCGGCACCCACCAGCAGGTTGATGCCGATGCCATCAAGGAATGCATCGTTTGGCCACTGGCTTTCGACGACCAGCGTCCCTTCCTGTTGTCCGGTGCAGGGGCGTGCGTGCAGGCGCAGGGTGCCGCGTGCATTGCCCAGCATGACGATGTCGCCCTCGGCGATGCCCAGTTTTTCGCAGACTGACGGATGGACGAGTACCGTTGGGCGCTCTTCGTGGCGGCGCGAGGTCTCGGTTTCTCCGAACGTGGTGTTGAGGAAATTGCGCGCCGGTGCTGCGACCAGGCGGTACGGGTGGATTGCGTCGGTTTTCTCGATGACGTCCATGTGGTCAGGCAAGGCTGGCATGGCGGCATGGTTTTCACCGTGAGCTGTCCAGTCGGGCGCGAAGCGGAAGCGCTGGTCGGGATGGCCGAATCCCTCCAAAAAATGGGCTTTTTCGAACGGGGGGGCAAAGTCGAGCCAGCCAGCGGCGAGCAGGTCGTCGGCGCTGGTCTGTCCGGAATCCTTGAGTACGCGGTCGACGAGCGACCAGGCATCGAGCGCGAAAGCCGGGTGAGCAAGACCGAGGCGGGCGGCCAGCTGGCCGATGAAAACCTGGTTCGAGCGGCATTCACCGGGTGCCGGGATCAGCGCGCGAGCGGCCTGCAGGAAAGTGTGTCCGGATGCTTGGTAGAGGTCGTCGTGCTCGAGGAACATGGTGGCCGGCAGGACGAGGTCAGCGAGCTTGGCCGTATCGGTGAGAAACTGCTCGTGCACGCAGGTGAACAGATCCTCGCGCAGGAGACCTGCACGTACCCGCCCACTCTCCGGGGCGACCACTGCCGGGTTGGTGTTCTGCACCAGCAGCACCGAAACCGGCGGGCCGTCGCCGAGGTCGCGGGGGGCGCCGGCGAGTACAGCGCCAAGACGGCTCATGTCGAGCATACGTGCTGACGGGTTGGGAACGTCTTCGCCGTTGAGGAAGGTGCGCTTGAGACCGTAGAGACCGCTTTGCCCGTAGAGTGCGCCTCCGCCGGGGTGCGCCCAGGCGCCTGTCATCGCTGGCAGGCAGCTGACCGCGTGCATTGCCGCCGAGCCGTTGCGCTGGCGGGTGAATCCGTAACCGATACGCAGGTAGCTGCGCTTTGTCGAGCCGTAGAGGCGGGCAAATTCGACGATCTGTGTCGGGGTCAGTCCGGTGATCGATGCTGCCCATTCGGGGCTGCGCTGCATGAAGTGTGCTTCGACGGCGGGCGAAAAATCACTGTGCTTGGCGAGGTAGTCGCGGTCGGCGTAACCCTCGGCAAGGAGAACATGCATCACTGCGCAGGCCAGTGCGCCATCGGTGCCGGGAAGGGGGGCGAGGTGCAGGTCGGCCTTGTCGGCGGTCGGGGTACGGTAAGGATCGATGACGACCAGGCGGGCGCCACGTTCACGCTTGGCCTTCTGCACCCAATGCATGAAGTTGATCTGGGTATGCACCGGGTTGCCACCCCAGACGACGATCAGGTCGGAGTCGACAACCTCGCGCGCATCGACCCCGCGCTTGACGCCGACGCCGGCCAGCCAACCCGGGTCGGCGAGGGCGATGCAGAAGGTCTCGCGCTGGCGCGACCAGCCCGAGACAAGGCCGAGGCGACGCAGCGCCGCGCGCTGCACGAGGCCCATCGTCCCGGCATAGTGATAAGGCCAGATGCTTTCCGCGCCGTGGCGGGAAACGGCCGTCGTGATCTTCTCGGCGAGCAGGTCAAGCGCTGCGTCCCAACTGATCGGTGTGAAATCGCCGCCGCCCTTGGCGCCCCGGCGCAGCAGCGGCTGCAACAGGCGTTCGGGGTGGTGCACGCGTTCGGCGTAGCGTGCCACCTTGGCGCAAATCACGTTGTCGGTATAGGGCTGCGGTGCACCGCGGACGCGGCCGATACGGCCGTTGCCGACTAGTTCGACATCCAGCGCGCAGACGCTGGGGCAATCGTGCGGACAGACGCTGCGCGCGAAAGTCCGGGCAGAGGCAGGTGTGGTAGTCATTGGCCAATACTAGCGCGGATGCCCTTGCCTTGAACAGAAAGGGATGGGGGCAATAGGGGGGCAATCAATTGAGCGTGCAAAAACGTGTGGATGGGTGTTCTCTTTGCGGGAGTGGGCGACCGTTGGTTTTTCAGAGCGCCTTGCGGATATCAGCGGTGGCAGCGTGCGTCCGGATCGGGTTGCTTCAAACCCCTTGTCATGGCAGGGGATTGGTAGAGGGGGGCAGGCAAATGGGTTATTATCGAATGATCACCTTTCGCTGCGCAGGGGACAAGCAATGGCCTATGTCATCACCGAAAACTGCATTAAGTGCAAATACACGGATTGCGTCGAGGTCTGTCCGGTCGATTGCTTTCACGAGGGGCCGAATTTTCTGGTCATCGATCCTGACGAATGCATCGACTGTACGCTTTGCGTTGCCGAGTGTCCGGCCGAGGCCATTTTTGCCGAGGATGATGTGCCCGAGAGTCAGCATGCTTTCATCGCGCTGAACGCGGAACTTGCCAAGGTTTGGCCAGTGATCCCGGTGCGTCGCGATCCTTCGCCCGATGCCGATGAGTGGAACGGTAAACCGGGCAAGCTTGCTGATCTGGAGCGTTGATGGTGTCGTATTGAAGAGCGCTACGTGTGAAGCTGATGCGCTGACCGGTACCGCGCTGCCCCCCGGCGACAATTTCTATCCCGCGCTCGCCGAGGCTATTCTCGGAGTGGCTGCGGCTCAAGGGTTGGCTGGTGATCTCTCGAGCTTGCGCGTTGTTGTCCCGGCGCTGCCGATGGCAGCCGAGTTGCGGCAGGCCTTGGTGCGGGTTGCCGGGCGTCCGCTCCTGCTGCCGACGTTGACGACCTTTACGCTCTGGGCCCAATCGGCGGCTGTTGGCGAGTTACCGGTCCCGCTTGCCGAGAGCGAACGCCTCGTCTTGTTGCATGAAGCGTTGCGTGGCAAAGAATGGTTTGACGAGAGCGCGCTGTGGGGTATCGCGGCCGAAATGGGGGGGCTGTTTGACGAACTGACACGTGCCGCAGATGCTGGACAGAGAGGGCTGCCCTCCGATGAAGCTGCACTGGCGGCACTGTTTGAAAGCGCCTACGAATTACGTGCTTCGGTACCGCTGGCTTTCGAGGCGCGTGTCGTGCATGAGCTGTGGCGAGCCCTGGCAGCGGCCGGGAGCCCCGATGTGGCCGGGTTGCACCGGCTGAGTTTGGCGGCGCTGGCGCAGGTGGCGCATGCACGACCGCGCAATACGGCACCGCTGTGCGTTTTGCTCGATGCAGTGCCGGCAGAATCCCTTGACCCTGCTGAGCGCGAGTTTCTGCGGGCGTGGTCGGCGGTGCAGCCACTATCCGTGTTTTATCCCGAGCCACGCGAGGCCGGTGGAACACCGCTGGCACGTGTACTCGCCGCGGCCTGGCCGGTCATGGCGGCAGACTCAGGGAGGGAAGCGACTCCGCTCTACGAGCGTGCCATGCAACTCGCGCAGGACTTGCCGGAAAGCCCGCTTGCCGGGCGCCTGGCTTGCGTTGCTGCCGAAGGTCGTGAGGCCGAGGCGCGCGCCGCCGTGGCCCAACTCGGTGCTTGGCTGCAGTCTGGCCTGCGGCGTATCGCTCTGGTCGCGCAGGACCGGCTCACGGCACGCCGGGTGCGCGCCTTGCTTGAACGCGAGGGTGTGCTGGTGAGTGACGAAACGGGGTGGAAACTATCGACCTCGCGGGCTGCCGCAACGATTGATGCGCTGCTCGAAACGGTTGCCACTCAGGCTTATCACCGTGATCTGCTTGATCTGTGCAAGTCGCCCTACGTTTTCGCAGATGTTGCGCCGGAACTGCGCCAAGCCGCGGTGCATGCGCTCGAGATGGCGTTGCGTGCGGCATCGGTGCGGCGCGGGCTTGCGCGCCACAAACGCGCCGTGCAAGCGGGTGCAGGTGATGATCCAGTGGCGCATAATCAGGCGTTGCTGCTGCTTGATCGGCTTGGACGCGCGCTCAGTCTGCTGGACAGTACTCCGGCCTCGCTGGGCCGGTGGTTGGGGCGTTTGCAGCGTGCGCTGGTCGAAATCGGCGCCGATGAGGCTCTGGCCGGGGATACTGCCGGGCAGGCGGTGCTCGAGCTGATCGAGACGCGCCGCGCTGAGCTTGGCAGTAGTACGGCATCGTTTTCGTTCACCGCCTGGCGGGACTGGCTCAATCGCGAGTTCGAGGGCGCCACCTTCCGCGACGCGGCGATCGACAGCCCGTTGGTCATGACAGCGCTCAACGCCGTTTGCCTTCGCCGCTTCGAGGCCGTGCTGCTCCTTGGTGGCGATGCGCGCCTGCTGGCCCCGGCCGTTCCCGGCGCCTTCTTCAACAACGCCGTGCGCCGCGAACTCGGGTTGCGCACACGCGAGGACGCCGAGCGCGAATTGCGCCGCGACCTTGAACTGCTGCTCGCCACCGTGCCGCGCGTCGTCGTTACCTGGCAGTCAGCCCAGGATGGCGAGGAAAATCGCCTGGCATCGGATCTCTCGGTTCTGTCGACGTTGCACGCATTGGCCTGGGGCGACGATCTGCAGCGTGCGCCGCTTGCCGCAAGACCCCAGGCTGAGCCCGATGCAATGACCGCCCCCGGTCTTGCCGATGGGCGTTGTGCTGCGCCAGCGGTGCCGACAGCCCGTGTCCCGCTGCGCATTTCGGTCAGCGCCTACGCCAGCCTTGTGGCCTGTCCATACCGCTTCTATGCACGTCATGTGCTTGGCCTCGGCGAGCTTGACGAAGTGAGCGAGGACCTCGATAAACGCGGTTACGGCGAACTCGTGCACCGTGTCCTCGAACGCTTTCATGCCGCGCATCCGCAGGTGTCCGCGCTGGCTCCCGAGGTGGCGCTGTCGGCGTTGCGAGCTCAGAGCGACGATGTCTTCGCCGCTGCGTTGGCCGATAACTTCCTCGCCACCGGTTGGCGTCTGCGCTGGGAAAAGCGCTTGGCCGCCTACCTGGACTGGCAGCGAGGTCTCGAAGCCGAGGGCTGGCAATGGGCACGGGCCGAAATCCGAGCCAAGCGCCGTTTGCCACTGCCCGATGGCGCCGAGGTTGAGCTTTATGGTCGGCTAGACCGAGTGGATACACGCTCCGACGGAGCGCCCGGCATCGCGCTTTACGATTATAAGACGCAGCGCGCCGCGGCCATCAGTGCGCGGCTTCCGGATGACATCCAGCTGCCGGTATATGCGCTTCTGTGCGGTGAGGAAGCCAACGTCGAGCGCGCTGCCTACGTTGCGCTTGATGATGAACGGATCGTCGCAGTCAGTGCGGGCAATCCAACTGCGTCAGAGGCTGGCGCGTCGCTTGAAGAGGCGGCCAAAGCACAGGGCGAGCGCCTGGTACGCGCGCTCGCTGACCTGCGTGCCGGAGCCTCGTTGCCGGCGCACGGTGCGGACTCTGTCTGTGGCTTCTGCGAAATGCGGGGCTTGTGTCGGAGGGGGCATGTCTGAACTGATTCGTAGCGCGCTCGATCCGGCGCGTAGCGTGGTTGTTGAGGCCTGTGCCGGCAGCGGCAAAACGTGGTTGCTCGCCTCTCGCATTGTCCGCCTGTTGCTTGAGGGAACACCCCCGGGAGAAATTCTGGCCATCACGTTCACCCGCAAGGCGGCGCGCGAGATCGAAACCCGCGTCGTTGACTGGCTGCACTTGCTGGCAACCAGCGATGCAGGACAGGTCGACGCCTTCCTCGCCGAACGCGGCGTGCCCCCTGATGCCGTATTGCGTCATCGGGCGCGCGGCCTCTACGAGCGGGTCCTGGCAGCGCAGCCGCCGCTTGCGGTAAGCACCTTCCACGGGTGGTTTCTGCAGCTCGTCGATGCCGCACCGCTGTCTGCCAACCTCGCCGGGGCGACGCTGGTCGATGCCGATTCGCGCGCTTTTGACGAACACTGGCAGTCCTTTGCCGCACAACTCCAACGTGTCCCCGAGGGGGCGACGACGCAGGCTTTCGTTCGCCTGCTCGATACTGCCGGCCTGGATGCCACGCGCCGCCTGATGCGCCGCGCCCTGGATCGGCGCAGCGAATGGTTGTCTTACGGCGGCGGGCAGTTTGCCCAGGATAGACAGGACGCTACGGGACAGGCTGGCGATCCGCAGGGCGCTTTCCCGCGTGCCGACGCTGTCCTCGCTGCGCTCTCAGTCGAACTCGGGGCAGGTGAGCCCGGTAGTGCGCTGGCAGAATTCTTCGCCGGCGAGTGGCAGGCAGACTTTCATGCCTTCCTGGGACTGCTCGAAGCGAGCGATCTGAAAAGCGATCAGGACAGTGCGCAGGCGCTGCGTCGGGCGCTCGACTGTGCGCTCGATAATGTGGTGCGCTTTACGGCGTTGCAGCCAGTCTTCCTTACTCAGCAAGGCACCTTGCGCAGCCGCAAGCCGAGCAAGGCACTCGACGCCCGCTTTACGCCGGCTGGCGCTGTGCGCTTTCTCGATCTGCACGCGGCGCTTGGCGCTCGCCTCATCGCTTGTCGGGAGGCGCAACTCAATGAAAAAATCCTGGCCTTCAACGCCGATGCAGGGCGCGTGTTTGCGGCATTTCTCGCTGAGGTAGACGCCTTCAAGCGCGCGCGGCGGCAAATCGATTTCGCCGACGCCGAATGGACAGTACTGCGCCTTTTGCGCGATGAGGCGACGGCAGCTTTTCTGCAAGCGCGCTTGGATGCGCGCTACAAGCACGTGTTGCTTGACGAATTTCAGGATACCAATCCCTTGCAGTGGCAGATTCTGCTCGCCTGGCTGGCTGCCTATTCCGATGCGGCGCGGCCGGGCGTTTTTCTGGTTGGCGACCCGAAACAGTCGATCTATCGCTTTCGGCGTGCTGAACCCCGCCTGTTCTCGGTGGCCCGCGATTTTCTCCAAAGCCGTTTCGATGCGCTGGCGCTTGCCCAGGATGCCACCCGGCGTAATGCGCCGGCGATTGTTGATGTGGTCAATGCGCTTTTTGCCTCCGAAGCCCTGTTTGCCCCGTTCAGGGAACAGTCATCGCTCGCTGGCGAGATTCCGGGCCGAGTTGAACTGTTGCCCTTGTGCGTCAATGCGGAGGGAGTAAGCGACAACGGTGAACGTGCCGGGCTGCGCGATCCCTTGCGTGAAGCGGCGCAGGAGCCGGAGGATGCCCGCCGTGCCCAGGAGGCGGCCATGCTCGCTGAGCGCCTTCTCGATATGGTTGGGCAAGCGACCGCGCCCTGGCTGATAGAAACCCGCGGTGCCGACGGCACGACCTGCCGTCGCCCTCTGCGTTATGGCGACATCATGCTTCTGGTGCGCACTCGCAGCCAGCTGTCGATTTATGAGCGTGCGCTCGCCGCCGCGGGTATTCCCTTTGCTGCGGGGTCGCGCGGGGGCTTGCTCGATGCGCTTGAAGCGCGCGATCTCGCGGCCTTGCTCGAGTTTCTGGTCACCCCGGTTGCCGATCTGGCGCTTGCCCATGCCCTGCGCACGCCGCTGTTTGCCTGTTCGGATGCGGACTTGCTGGCGCTCTCGGAAGGGACGGGATCCGGGTGGTGGGAGCGCCTTGCGGTCCTGGTGGGCAACGACGAAGCTTCGCCGCATCTTAGACGGGCGCACCGACTGCTCGCCGAGTGGTTGCCGCTTGCCGCACGTCTGCCGGCACACGATCTGCTCGACCGCATTTATCATCAGGGCGAACTGGTCGCCCGTTATCGGCAGGCGCTGCCTGAATCCGAGCGGGCGCGCGTGACGGCCAACCTTGACGCCCTGCTGCAGCTTGCGCTCGACCTTGACGGTGGCCGTTATCCGAGTTTGCCGCGTTTTCTCGACGAATTGCGCGATTTACGTGCGGCCGACGATGCGGCACCAGACGAAGGAGAGATCGCGCTCGACGATGAGCAGGGCGAATCATCCGGCAGAGTGCGCATCCTTACCATTCATGGCGCCAAAGGCCTGGAAGCACCGGTCGTCTGGTTGCTCGATGCCAATGCCTCGCCGCGCCAAAGCGATGCCTGGGATGTTCTGGTGGAGTGGCCGCCAGAGGCGGAGGGGCCAAGCCATTTTTCTTTCTACGCGACGCGAGAGACGCGCGGCGCTTCACGGGAGCCTTTGTTCGCGCGCGAGGCCGAGGCCGCGCGGCGTGAGGAGCTGAATCTCCTCTACGTGGCGATTACCCGTGCTCGCCAGGTATTCATCGTCAGCGGCAGTGCCCAGTCACGTCAGGCCGAAACGACACCCTATCAGTTGCTTGGTTCGGCAGTCACACGCTTGAATGGTGATGTTGAGTGTGGGTCAGGTGAAGAAGATGGATTTGCCCGGACAGGGGCGCGCTATGGCGCTGAAATGCCGCGTGGGGCAGGCGAGGGTCAGGTTGTTCTCCGTGCCCCGCGTGTTCCCGTCGAACCCTTGCCGCTGATCGGCGAGCGCCGTGAAGCGCCGTCGGAAGGCGCGCGCTTTGGCACGCTTTTGCATGCCCTGCTTGAACGGCGTACGGCGGAATGGGGGGGGGCGAACCTTGACGGTGACTGGTGGCGGAGCCTTGGTTTTTCAGCGTCGGAGTATGGGCGGGTGTTGCCGCTTGCCGAGCGTTTGCTGGCCTTGCCGGCGGCGCAGGATTTTTTCGATCCGGCACGCTATCGCCGCGCCTGGAATGAAGTCGAGGTCGGCGATGGCCTGGGCAGTGTGTTGCGCATTGATCGACTGGTGGAGTGCGAGGATGGGCTGTTTGTTCTCGATTACAAAAGTTCGGCAAGTGATACGCCTCGCCTGGCCGAGTATCGTGACCAGGTTGCCGCCTACTGCCGCGCTTTGAAGGGGGCTTTCCCTGGACAGATAATCCGGGGGGTGTTGCTTTTTTCCGACGGCACGCTGCTTGAGGTCGAATAAGGCGCAAGCCACTTCTCAGATGCGATGGCATGGCATACCATGGTCGTTCCTTGGAACGATAGTCCATACATGGTTGTCTATCCGCAGTTTGCGTCCTTCTACGGGCGTTTGAGGCACGGTGGCACCACAAATCCGTAAGAAAAATTTCAAGTGAGGGTACTTATGGACAAGATCTGGCTGCGTAGCTATCAACCCGGTGTTCCTGCCGAAATCAATATCAATGAATACCAGTCGCTAGGCGAATTGTTCGAGCAGAGCGTCGGTCGTTACCGTGATCGCACGGCCTTCATCTGCATGGGCGCGCAACTGAGTTATGGCGATCTAGATCGCCTCTCGCGCGATTTTGCCTCCTACCTGCAAAACACGCTTCGTCTCCCGGTTGGCGCGCGCATCGCGCTCATGATGCCCAACGTCCTGCAGTATCCCGTCTGTCTTTTCGGGGCCTTGCGTGCAGGTTACGTGGTGGTTAACTGCAATCCGCTCTATACGCCGCGGGAACTTGAGCATCAACTCAAGGATTCCGAAGCCGAGGCCATCGTCATCCTCGAGAATTTTGCGCACACGCTGGCGCAAGTTGTGGACAAGGTCAAAATCAAGCACGTGGTGATTGCACGGATGGGCGATCTGCTCGGCTTCCCGAAGGGCGCGATCGTCAATTTTGTCGTCAAATATGTCAAAAAGATGGTGCCGTCCTGGTCCATTGCAGGTGCCGTCGACTTCCCGCAGGCGATGGCGCAGGGGGCTTCGGGGCATCTGAGCCCGGTTCGCGTGACGCGAGATGACCTTGCTTTCCTGCAATACACCGGCGGAACAACCGGCGTGTCCAAGGGGGCCATGCTCACGCATGGCAACATGCTTGCCAACCTGATCCAGGCACATGCCTGGGTTTCCCCAGTGGTTGCCGAAGGCCAAGAGTTCGTCGTTACCCCGTTGCCGCTCTACCATATCTTCGCGCTGACCGCGAACTGCTTCCTCTTCCTGCGCATCGG
>CAZHFS010000069.1:0-11379 GCA_964531885.1 uncultured Propionivibrio sp. | reverse complement strand
CGCCATCCGCGAAACACGAACGCAGTTCCTTGAGCGTATCCGGCCCCAATGTCGAGAACATCAGGAGCCCTCCGACCTCCAGCACACGATGCATTTCACGCAACGCCGGCTGCGGGTCGGCCAGCCAATGCAGCAACAGGTTGGACCACAACATCCCCTGCGAACCCGACGCAAGCGGCAGGGCCGCCGCGTCTGCCGCAAGGAGATTGCTCTTTGCCCCGCGCAAGAACGGCATGAGCCAACGCAAGCGGGTACGCGGCGCCCGTCCTGCGCACAACATCGGCTCTGAAAGGTCGGCGCCAATCACCTGCGCCTTGGGGTAACGTTCAGCGAGCGCCGGCAGCATCGCCCCGGTACCACACCCCAGATCGAGAATGCGCTGAGGCTCGATCTTCATATAATCGAGCCGCTCCAGCATTCGGCTCCCGATTTCGCGCGCCAGCCCCGCCGCCGCTTCATAGCCTGCTGCCGCGCGGGCATAGTTGCGCCGCACCTGCCGGACGTCAACCAAAGGTGGTGATGGCTTCAAGCTCAAGAGGGTACACCGGCGCGGCGCAATGAGACGGCTGAGCGACGCAGATCAGATCGCGCGCAAGCCGAGCTTCTCGAACAACTGCTGGTCGCGATCAACGCCCGAGTTGCTGGTGGTGAGCAACTTGTCGCAGTAGAAAATCGAGTTGGCACCGGCAAAGAAGCACATCGCCTGCATTTCATCACTCATCGCCTCGCGGCCAGCCGAAAGACGCACAAAGCTCTTGGGCATGGTGATGCGCGCGGCAGCGATGGTCCGCAAAAACTCGAAACTGTCGATTTTTTCCTTCTCGGCCATTGGCGTGCCGGGAATGGCCACGAGATTGTTGATCGGCACAGAGTCCGGCGCGGGGTTGAGGTTGGCCAGTTGGGCAACCATCGCCGCGCGGTTGCGACGCGATTCGCCCATTCCCAGAATCCCACCCGAACAGACCTTGATCCCGGCGCCGCGTACTTTGGCGATCGTATCGACTCGGTCGGCATGGGTATGCGTGGTGATGACCTGATCGTAAAACTCAGCATCGGTATCCAGGTTGTGGTTGTAATAGTCGAGCCCGGCTTCCTTAAGCTGTTCCGCCTGACCATCCTTGAGCATGCCGAGGGTGACGCAAGTTTCCATGCCCAAGGATTTGACTTCGCGGATCATCTGAGTAACGACTTCGAGCTCTTTCTCTTTCGGCCCGCGCCACGCCGCGCCCATGCAGAAACGTGAAGCGCCTTTGGCTTTCGCTTCGCGTGCGGCGGCGAGCACTTCCTCGACCTGCATCAGGGCTTCGCGTTCGGTCGCCTTGTAACGGGCAGATTGCGAACAATAATTGCAATCCTCCGGACAGCCACCGGTCTTGATCGAGATCAGCGACGAACGCTGCACTTCGTTCGGATCGAAGTTTTCGCGATGCACCTGATGCGCACGGAACAAGAGATCCATGAGGGGCAGTTGATACAGCGCCTCGACCTGCGAAACGGTCCACTTGGCCGGTGCGGGTGCCTGGGCAGCATTGGGGGTCATCACGGCTTCGGCCGTCGCAGGAGCAATCGTATTCATCGAAAAACCTAGCAATTAAGGGCTGGTGCAGGCGAACCTATGCCAGCAGACAGGTGACGTGCCAAAAAAATCCCAAGGCACGCCGAAAGCGTGTAATTCTACACTGCAACAACGACTTGAACGCAGGTCCATGGCTCCAATCGGTAATGGTCACCATTTGTCCTCCGCACAGGATTGTATTCTGTGCGGCCAAGCCATGCACGGTGACGCCCCCCTGTGCGCCCAGTGCGACCTTCTCCTGGCGCGCGCACCCAATCCAGCCTGCCCGCGCTGCGCCAGGCCCAGCCCGACCGGAACGCCTTGCGGCACCTGCCTGAACAAAAACTGGCATTTTGATAGCGTACGCGCCGTGTTCCGCTATACCTACCCTTTCGACCATCTATTGCAGGCTTACAAATACGGGCATCGCCTGACACTGGCCGACGGGTTCGGCAAGGCGCTGGCCACCGCCGCACCGCCTAGCGGCACGATAGACATTCTGCTCCCGATGCCCCTGCACCCCGCCCGTCTGCGGCAACGCGGCTTCAACCAATCGCTTGAACTGGCTCGCCCGATCGGACGCCGGCTCGCCATTACCCCGCAGACCGACTTGCTCGAACGCCAGCGCGACACCGCCCCCCAGGCCGATCAGCCACCTGACGCCCGACGCCGTAATGTCCGCCAGGCATTTCACTGCCGGACCGACATCACCGGAGCCAACATCCTGCTCATCGACGACGTGATGACCAGCGGCGCCACCCTCGATGAAGCGGCACGCACCCTCAAACTGCATGGCGCCTCCCGCGTCGACGCCTTGGTGCTGGCACGAGCCCTACCGTCATCGGACATTTAGTGCATATTGCTTTCATCGCTCGGTGTTCCCCCTCATAATCGCAACCCACGCCGCCGTCATAAGTTGAAACCGATACGCATATGCCCGCCTATCCCTGGCACTTCCGCCTCGTACTCGCCGCACTCTGTGCGCTGCTTACCCTTCCTTTTCTCAATCCGCATCACTTCAATCCGATCCCGACTTTCTATCAGGAGTGGACAGCGGCAGCCTGCACCCTTCTCGCCGCAACACTGCTCCTTCGCGCCGACATATTTAGCCGCCTCTCCGTCCCGGTATTCGCTCTTTTGCCCCTCGGGCTGGGGGCGCTGACCCTGCTGCACCTGATACTCGCGCGCAGTCCATCGACGACTCAGGCACTCATCGTCCTCCTGTATTTGTGCTGGGCCATCCTACTTCTCGTGCTTGGACAGGCGCTTATTGCACACATCGATCTGGATCGACTGGCGACACCTTGCGCCATTGCTTTGCTCTTCGGTGGACTCCTTTCTGCCTTACTCCTCGCCTGCCAACTCATCAATCCGGCACTCGCTCTGGGCTGGGTGTTTGGCTATGTCAAAGGAGGTGGGAATCTTGCCCAAGCCAACCATCTGGCTAATTACCTTTGGCTGTCGCTCGTCGCAGCACTGTTCCTGCACGCACGTGGCACCCTGGGGATAGCGTTATTCAGTGTGTGTGCCGCACTGCTGGTCAGTGCGGCCAGCCTCACCGGCTCGCGCAGCATCTTCCTCTATGGTTTCGCAATCTTTGTCCTCACCCTGTGGGCTGCACGCCGAAACCCGACGCTCACTCTCCGTCGCTTGTCTGCCAGCGCGTTTGCCTTGGTGCTCCTCAGTCTTGTGTTGCAGTTCCTCTTCAGTTTCTTTGAAGTCGGTGGACAGCTACAAACCAACGTGGCAGGCGAACGGATGTTTCGTGAAATCTCTGGTGTTTCGATCCGCCTCCAACTCTGGCATACAGCATGGGCAATGTTTACCGAGCATCCCTGGATAGGTAACGGAACAGGGCAGTTTCCCTACGTATCTTTCCTACTGGCGGGAGAACAACCCGGCGTCTATGTCGGCGGAGGGGAGCATGCTCACAACATCGCCATGCAGTTGCTTGCAGAGTATGGCATTGCAGGCATCGTGCTACTCATTGGAACAACCCTGCACTGGTGGCTGCGCTTTGCACGGGCCGACTGGACGCCCGCGCGCGTCTGGCTGGCCGGCAGCCTGCTTGTCATCGGCGTCCACAGCCAGCTTGAATACCCGCTCTGGCATGCTTACTTTCTCGGGATTGCCGCGCTGCTCATCGGCGCAGGAAGCCAAGGCGGCTGGCGCCCCCACCTCTCCAATCTCAGCCGCCTGATCCTGTGCGGCATACTGTTGCTTGGCACCTTGACGCTCGTTACTCTCGGGCGCGATTACCGAGTGCTGGAGCACGCCCTCAACCCCGGCCTGCAGCCCAACAACGAGCGACAGAGCTGGTCTGCTACGGTTTCAACCCTATCCAGCCTGCACCGTACCTCGCTTTTCGCCCACTATGTCGAACTGGTTTTTGCTTATCAGCTCACCGTAAATCGCGACGCGCTGGCCGACAAAATCACCGTTTGCGAGCACGCCCTTCGCTACTCGCCAGCCGATGTCATTGCCTACAAATACGCGTTTCTCCTCGCTCTGGCTGGCCGCCACCATGATGCGCAACAGGCCTTGCACCGCGCGCTGACCAGCCACCCGGCGCGCCGGGCAGACGCCGAGCGCCAACTGGCAGGATTATTGCCCGACTATCCGGAACTCGCCCCGTTGCGCGCACAACTTCCGGAACAAACCAAAGCCACAACCAACTGAATTATTTCAGTTTCTGCTCGACCAACCGCTGCAGATCGGGCGTCAGATTGGTGCTGCGGCGAGCGGTCTGCCAAGCCTCGCGCGCCTCATCAACGCGCCCGTCGGCTTCGAAGGCCAGGCCCAGGCCCAACCACCATCGCCCGTCAGCCGGCGAGCTACGCAAGGCATGGCGAAAATGCTCGGCCGCTTCGCGCGACTTACCCAAGCGTAACAGCACATGCCCGGCAAAGCCCTGATAATCGGCGTTACCCGCAGCAGCGGGCTCCGAATGCTGCAACGTTTTCCAGGCAGCGGTGTAATCGCCACGCTCGGCCTGCAACCTGGCAAGGCTCATGGCCCATCCGATCTGCGCCGGCAGGATTTCCAGGCCGTTCTCAAGGAGAGTCATCGCTGCTTCTGTCTGACGCAATTCCAACACCAGCCGAACCAGCAACTGACGTGCCGGGACATGCATCGGGTCTTGCTTCAATGCCTCGCGCAACATTTCGCTACCGTCAGCCACACGCCCTTGATTCACTTCAGCGATGGCCTTGCGATACAGTGCCTCGGCCCGATCACGAGGTGCGGGCAGAACGTCCTGGCGCTCAATGCTTGCCGCCCCGCCTTGACGAACCGCCGCCTGTCGCGCCTGGCCCGGCGCACGTTCGGGGTTGCTGGTAGCGAGTTCGGCAGGCGCGGCGCGGGGCACGCGCTCCTCGGTAGTCGCTCTTGCCGTGCCCGGCCCGGGAGAATCGCTTCCCGTCTTGGCTGTCTTCGTCGCCGCTTTTGCTGCGCCCTGACGGCCCAACTGATCGGATAGACGTAAACTTTCCCCCAACTCAAGCCGCTCTGCCGGCACATCAACTGCCGAAGGGACAACCGCCGGCACAACAACGGCTGCCGACACATTCCCGCCCGGGGATGGCTCAGCGCCAGAGAGGGGTGCAGGCGCAGCAATCGGCGCCACCGGCTGGGGCAAAGCAGGCGGCGCTGTTTCGCGCTGCGTCACGTAGTACCAGCCGCCCACGCCCAACGCAGCGCTCAGCACGCCGACGAGGATCAGGTACGCCGGCCAGCGCGCCGGCGGCGCGGCAGGTGGAAGCGGACGCACCGCGCTCGGCAAGACGCCTCCATTGGTCTGGGGTGCCTTGCGAGCATCGAGGTCCTGCAACATCTGATTGATGAGACTCATGGCGTCACCAAGGCCACCAGCCCATTGGCCGAGCCCCTTCAGTATCCCGGTGCGCACGTCGAACGTGGCGCCATTTCACGGTTTGCTTCCCTTCTCCGAAGACTGACAGCATGGCTTTGTGGGCGAGAATATTGACCAGCCGGGGTGTTCCTCCGCTTGCCCGGTACAAGGCACGCAACGCCTGAGGCGAAAACAGCCCATCCCCGCGGTAACCGGCAACGCCCAAACGGTGCGACACATAGTGTCCGATCTCCGTTTTTTTGAGCCCGCTCAACCGATAATGAAACGCGATCCGCTGCTGCAGCTGACGCACTTCCGGACGCGCGAGTTTTTCATCCAGTTCCGGCTGCCCAAAAAGCACAATATGCAGCAGTTTCCGCTTCTCGGTTTCAAGGTTGGAGAGGAGCCGCAGTGTTTCCAAGGTTTCTACCGGCATGGCCTGGGCTTCGTCGATGCACACCAGAACATGTTTCTTGTCGCGTGCAAAATCGAGCAGCGCATGATTGATCCGGCGCAGCATGTGGTACTGATCCAGCCCCGCCGCATCCTTGAGCCCAAGTTCCTCGGCCAGCACCTGCAACAGCGTCTCGGAACGCAGGTTGGGGTTGTGCAGATACGCCGTTACCCAGCTGGCATCCAGGCTTTGCAACAGCCTGCGGCAGAGCAGTGTCTTGCCGGTACCTACCTCGCCGCTGATCTTGACGAAACCCTCGCCCTGCGCCAAGGCCAGCAACAGGGTGTTGATGGCTTCCTGGTGGTGCTGCAGCGAGTAGGCATACGCCGTATCCGGCGTAATGCCAAACGGCAGTTCCGCAAGCCCGAAATGCTTCAGGTACACGCCAGCTCCATCACGCCCCTCATTGCGGCGCCGGCATGGCCCGACGCGGATCGAACTGCTGCAGACGCTGCTGAGTCTCCAGGAGATCTTCCTTCCAGCTCGATTCGTTGCGGATGATCGTCGGCTTGATCAGGATCACGAGTTCGTTCTTGTTGCTGTAGTTTGAACGGCTCCCGCCGAACAGCAAGCCCATGGCCGAGGTCGTCGTGCCCGGCAAACCATTGCTGCCGACGCCCTGCTCCTGCTTCATCAACCCGCCGATCGCGACGATGTTTCCGTCCTGCACACGAACCACGCTGTCGGTTTCGTTCACCGTACTGTTGGCAAGCGGCAGGGTGAACTGGCCGAGCGTGCCGAGATCGATCACTTTCTGCTTTTCGGTCACCACGCTGATCGACGGATGAACATGCAGAATGATGTTGTTCTCGCCATCGATCTGCGGCGTGACATCCAGTGCAATCCCCGAAAAGAAAGGCTGCAGCGTGATGGTTGGGGTCGTCACGTTGCTCGTCCCGGTACTGGTGGTGGTCGAGCTGATGTTGGTTACATAGAACTCGTCGGTACCGACCTTGAGCACGGCTTTCTGGTTGTTCACGCTGGCGATGCGCGGGCTCGACAGCACCTGAACATTCCCCTGCGTTTCAAGGAAATTGAGCAGCGCCGCAAAGTTCGCACTCTGGAAGGCCAGTCCGATGAAGCCCGAACCAAGACGCGTCGCCGCTAGCGCACCGCCCGCTCCCGGCAGCGCGCCGACGCCTGGCCCCAGAATGGCACCGGAGCTGGAGGCCGCGGAATTGGCTTTGCCTCCGGTGTTCAGCGACGTTCCCGGCTGGGCCGAGCCAACGCTAAAGCGGTTATCCCCTCCGCCGAAGTATGCCCAGTTCACCCCGGCCTGGAACTGCTCATTGAGCTGCACCTGGATGATCTTGGCTTCAAGCATGACCTGCCGCTCGGCGATCAGCTGGGTCATGCGCAGATACTCTTCCACCGCGCGCAATTCGACCGGCATGGCCTTGACCATCACCACGCCGGAAGCGGGGTTGATCACCACGGAACGGCCATCCTGATTACCGACCACGGTAGACAGCGACTGCGCCAGATCCCGCCAGAAATCGGCGGTCTGAGTCGTCGCAATCTGGCTGCTCGGCAGGCTGGAGGTGGATGTCGCCCCCGTCCCGGCCGGCACCCCCGGCACCGCCGGTGCACCGGGCGCGGTTGGGTTGCTGGTCGAAGAAGTGATCGAACCCGAGGTCACCCGCACATCCGACTGCCCCTGGCGCTTGCTGGCCAGATAGTTGATCTGGAAGAGCCGGGTCTGGAGGGTATTGGCCTGAATGTGAATGCGCGTTCCCTGAATCTTGAATTCGTAGCCATACAGATCGCGCAGCGTCTCCAACGCCTCGCGCACGGTGACGCTCTTGAGGTTAACCGTCACATTGCCCGCCACATCGGGCGCCACCAGCATGCTGTAGCGCGTGCCGCTGACCAAGGCCATGAACACCTGCGCCGCCGGCGCATTGCTCACTGCCAGGTCGAAGCGTGGCTCGACGCTCTTGGCCGATGCCGGCAAATCGAGTTGCATGGGCGGAAGCATGGCCTGGCCGAGCAGGTCATCGGTTGATTTGGCACGGCTCCCGACAGCCCCCTGCATTTCGTCGCTGATCCGGTCATACGTCTGCCCCGGCGCGCGTTGCTGCATGGCGCACCCGGCACTCGTCAGCACCAGCAGGGCAAACAAAAGATTGAACATCGATCTCATGGCACTCCTCGCTCCTGCGCCTTGCGCGCCGGAGAATTCTTGATCATCGTTTTTTCGGCCGCGGGCGTCAGCAACAAGCGCTCCACCCCCTCCGGCCCGTCGAGCACGACATCACGCTCAGTGACCCGAACGAGCGTGCTCTCACCATATTTGCCGCCAAGCGGCACCGTTTGCCCGCCAATCACCGCCAGCGGACGGCCTTTCTTCGGAATCAGCACCGACTGCAGCAAGGAACCACCGCTCTCCGGCTCTGCCACGCCGGTTTCGACGCCTGGCGGCGGCCGCGTCGGGTCGGCCATCGGCCCCTGCGCCCAGGCGGGGCAGGCCAGCGACAGGAGGATCATCCAGGCTCGCACTCTCATACGATCAACCATGCCCGGTCCAGGCTCAAGGTGTAGACGGTCAGCGTCAGCACCAGCCGTGGGTGCTGCTCGGCCGACAGACTAACGCGCTCCCACAGCAGTTTCTGTCCGCTCTTCTCCAGTCGGGCGAGGTATTCCGCCAAATCGGCGTACCCGCCTTCCAGCTTGATTTCCACCCCGTGCTTGTAGAGCGCAGCGGTCGTTCCGCCCCCACGTTCCTTGGCCTTGACCTCTCCCTCGGCCTTGCTCTCAGCACCGGCTTTCGCCTCGATCACCGGCTTGACCGGCAGCGTGCGCAGGCTGAGGAGGCGCAGGCTGGTGCGCCGCCCGACCATTTCCTCGAGTAGGCCGGCCATGCGCTGCGGCGGAACCAGAGTCCCTTCCAGCTCGGCGAAGCGCGCATTGAGTCGCTCAAGCTCCTGGCGCAAGGCATCGAGTTCGGCACGCGCCCGGGTTTCGGGCTGCAGGGCAGGCGCCTGTAGGCTGACAAGCTGCGCTTGCACTGCGCTCTGCTGTGCCGCCACATCCGCCTGGCCGCGTTCGGCAAGGCGCAGGCGCATCAAGGCCGGATCCACCCCGAGTGACCACCCCAGCATCAAAGTGCCGCCGATCAGCGCCAAGGCGATCAAACGTCTTTCGCGCAGCGCCAGCGCCTCAAAGCGGCCGGCCCAGCCCAACCAGATCGCCTTCATTTTGCCCCCCCGTCTGCCGCTGCGCCCTCAGCTGCACGCTCCGAACGCAGCACAAAATCGATATACCGCGGGGCGGCAGGAGCTTTGGCGGCAGGCGCCGCGCTGCCTGCGGGAACGGGCACAGCCGGCGCAACGGCGACAGGGGCATTGGCTTCCGACTCGGCACGCAGCATGGTGAGTGCGGCAAAACGCCGCCCCTGGAAAACCGGCTCGGCGCTCAAACGCTGCACATACGGGGGCAAGCGGGCCGCATCGAACATGCGCCCCCGGATTTCAATATCCGCCCCGCCGTGGCTCACCGAAAAACCGGTGAGCCAGAGATCCTGCGATGCCAGACGCGCAAAGCCAGAAAAGAGCGGGGCAAAGCCCGTCGTGCTGCCCAGCTGCCCGGAATCAAGGACAGTCAGCGCGTCCCGGCGCGCGCCCAGGACGGCGCGCACCTGATCGAGCTCGCCCTGCAAGGCCGCCGGAATGCGGCGCTCGGCCTGCGCCTTGGACAAGGCTGCCAGCTGATCCTGCGCCGCCTTGAGCGCAGCGCGTTGCGCCGCCAAGGCCTGCTCCGCCTGCCGGGCCAGGGAATGGCTGAGCAACGCCGCGGCCAGCACCACGCCAAAAACCAGCAGGAAACACAAGGCCAGGTTGCGGGCCGAAAACAGCGTCCGGACCGGGCGCAAGCGGTTTTCATAGAGGTTGATCTGCTGGCTCATGCGCCCACCTCATCGCGCAAGGCCGCGCCAATCGCCAGCAGGGCGCGCACTTGCGCCGCCGGTTCGCGCAAGGCGGGCACCGCCGAGAGATCCAGCACGGCCGACAGATCGAGCGGCTCGACCGGCAGATAGCTGCTGGCGGCAAGCTCCGGCAAGAGGGTTTTGTAGGCCTCGGGCGCGGCGACCACGACACGCGAAACCGCCACATGGCTGTATTGCCGGTCAAAGTTATCCAGACTGCGCTGCAATTCGAGCGACAGACGTTCGGCCACCAAACCAAGGTCCGGCAACTGGCCGGCGTTGATCGCCCGCACATCCTGATCGTCGCGCCGCCGCACGGCCACCAGCTCGCCGCGCCAGGTCAGCGTGAGCATGACCCCGTCTTCATCGACGCGCAGCAACACCAGCCCGCGGTTTTCATCCTCCAGCAAGGCGGCCACATTGCGCTGAGCGAGCTCAGGCACGTCGATCGCGGCCAGAGGGACACGCGCCGCTTCGAAAGCGGCGGCATGTTGCCGCACCGCCGCCTCGGCGGCCGAAACCACCAGCACCCCGGCCGCGCGCCCCGGACCGAGGCTCCCCGCCGGCACGTCGAGCACGTCGACGCAGGCCGTATCGACCGGGAAAGGCACCATGTCCTTGAGCGCCCAGCGCAGCGCCTCACGGCGCTCCTCGCGTGGCACACCGGGATCGTCAAGCGGGGTAAGCGCATACTCACCCGGCGGCAGAAGCGTCGTGCAGGCGTGCGCGGACAGCCGCGCAGAAGCGCCCAGGCGGGTCAGCGCATCGGCCAGATCGCGCTCGATGGCAAAGGTTTCCAGGCGCTGCACGCACGGCAAAGCGCCACGCCGACGCACCACATGCGCCAGCGTCACCCCGTCCGCACGGGGCAGGATCGCCATCCAACCCGGTTGCCGCTGATTGCCCAAAAAAGAGAGCATGGCCTGTGTATTGCCCCGCTGTTATGTTCTATTGAGTTTCTGCTCGAAGGATACCGCTTAAGTGGCTATGAAACAATGGAAAGACCCGCCAATCATACATTTCGCCGCGATTCATCCACTCCTTTGCGATCATTGTTCGACCACCCACACCACCCGCCGCTCGACGTAATTGGCCCCGGCCGCATTGCCGGGGCACACGCCAGCCGCCGGCTGGTTGCACGCCGTCGAAGTGATCGTCCAGATCGTGCCCAGCCCGGCTTCGGCGTTATTGCCGGTCGCCGTCACGGCGCAGCCCACGGTAATCGTCATGCCGTTGAGGGCCAGATTGGCCGCACCGCAACCACCTGCGCCAAGCGCCAGCCCCGCCCCCCACTCGGCCCCCGAACGGGCGGCGTAGTAGGCCCGCGCCCCGTTCAAATCGTAGGCACTACCAATCTGCTGCCCGCCCGAAACCACGGCGATGAACGCGCCGAGCGCGGCCAGCGCGACGATGATGAACAGCGCCGAGACGATGGCAAAGCCGGCGCAGCGGCGTTCAGGGGGTGTTATCAACCTGCACCTCCTGATACAGCGACACGGTTTCGTTGGTACCGCGCGAGGCGGCTTGGGTGAGCACCAAGGTCAGCGCCAGAATCCCGTTGCGCTGCGCCACGGCGGCGTTGTAGGCAAAGCTCG
>CAZHFS010000068.1:1543-11425 GCA_964531885.1 uncultured Propionivibrio sp. | reverse complement strand
CCGTCCTGAATCTCGCGCAACACGGCATAGCGGGAAACGACGGAAATACCAAGGCCGGCTTCAACGGCGCGTTTCACCGCGCCTGTCGTTCCGAATTCAAGTACCGAATACAGTTGGATACCGGCCGCCCGGATGCCTTCGTACAGGCTTTCGCCACTCGCCGAATCGCGATCGGGAAGAACGAAGGCCTCATCCTCCAGATCCTGGATCGACACGGTCTCCTTGTCTGCCAGGGGATGATCGGGCGGCATGATCACCACCAATTCATCTTCGAGGATCGGTTTGGTCGCAATGCGTTCGTCGCTGATATTGACGCCCTCGCCGATCAAGCCGATGTCGAGTTCATTGCGCACGATGAGATCGATCACCTGGCGCGCCGGAAGAACCCGCACAACAAGATTGATGAGCGGCCACTTCTTCTTGAAACTGGCGAGCATCTCCGGCAGCACATGCACACCGACGAGCAGGCTTGCGCCAATGTTCAGGGTTCCGGATTTCAATTCGCCCAAGTCATCGAGCTCGCGTTGCATTTCGCCCAGGCGTTGGTAAATATCCTCAGCACAAGACAGTACAACGTAACCGCTTTGGGTTAGGGCGATTGTTTTGCCCAGGCGGTCGAACAATTTCACCTTAAGCGCATTCTCCAGCGCCACGATCTGAGAACTGACCGCAGGCTGAGTCAGATGCAGTTCGTCTGCCGCACGCGAAAAACTGTTGAGTCGTGCGACCGTCTGGAAGGTGCGCAACTGGGAAAGCGTCATCATCAAAGCACCTCCGTTTTTCTCGTTATTTTAGCTCGGCCCAGCCAGTGTTATAAGCCAAGGCCTATAGCAAGAATACCCGCAGTTGATTGGATCAGACAATGGCGCATCCTAGAATTCAGCTGTCTTCCGACGCCATATCACAACCACAGTCATCACTGGCTATTTGTCGGCAAGGAAACGATCCACTGGGATTTTTTATAAGGAGACATGCATGGGCAAGGAAATTGAGCGCAAATACCTCGTCAATCTCAACACCTGGCAACCTCAGGGCGAAGGGATCCATTTCAAGCAGGGGTATCTCAACTCGCAGAAGGAACGTGTTGTCCGCGTGCGCATTGAAGGCACCAAGGCCAAGCTGACGATCAAGGGTGTAACCACCGGGGTCACGCGCTCCGAGTTTGAATACGAGATTCCGGTCGATGAAGCCGCGATCCTCCTCGACAACCTGTGCGAACAGCCGCTGATCGACAAGCATCGTCACAAGGAAACGCATGGTGGCAAGGTCTGGGAAATTGACGTTTTCCATGGCCTCAACGAAGGCTTGGTGGTTGCCGAAATCGAACTCTCCTCGGAAGACGAGCAAATCGAATTGCCGGCCTGGGCGATCAAGGAAGTCTCCAGCGACCCGCGCTACTTCAATTCCAACCTGCTCAAGGCACCTTACAGCACTTGGGACAAAGCCTAAAAACATCGTCGCATGCAGGGCCGGCAGGCCGCCCGCCTGTCCTGCAAAGGCATATCAAACATACTGAAACTGGAGATTCAACATGGCTGATGTATTCGCCAAAAACGTAGCCACCTCCGCCGCCGATGCGGAAAAAATCGTGCCGCGCGCCGAATTCCGTGTTTTCGGCAAGGACGTCATCGAACTCGTCAAAAAGAACATGTGGAATGGCAAGACTGTTCTCTTCCAGGCCCGCAAGATGCCTGCGGAAACGTACTTCCTGTCCGCCAATACCAACGAAGCCAACGTCAAAGTTCGCGACGGCCTGCTCGATATCAAGACCAAGGTTGGTGAAACGCCAGAAGGCTACGAGATCTTCCAGCCGCGCGGCAAATTCCAATTTCCGGTCAGCAAGGCCGACCTCGCGGTCATCCTCTCCCACCTTAAGGTGGACATCGAGCTCAACGAAGAAACTTACACGATCGAGCGCTTTATCGAAATCGCCCGCCAGACCCCGCAACTCGTGCCGGTAACGGTCGAGAAAATGCGTTATGGCTTCACCATCGACGGCATCATCTGCGAATACGCCCAGGTCTGGTTCAACGGTGCCATGGTCGAATCGGCCTGCTGCGAAAGCGAAAACTACGCTGGCATGCAAGCAGTGGTCGCAGGACTTGGCATCGCCGAGATGCCCAACACCAACTACCTCCGTGCAGCAAAGCGCGTTGTCGGCCTTCTCTGAGCGAAGGTTCACTGAAGGAACAACCATCGGGGATCGACCGCGTCGGTCCCCGATGGCTTTACAGAACACAGCACTTTAGACGCTTGCCGGCCGCCCCAGGGATTTATGCTCAGTCATTTCAAATTCAATACACTTCATCACGGCGATCTGTGGGGCGGACTCGCCGCGATGCTGGTCGCCTTCCCCGCGGCGGTTGCCTTCGGCGTCACGGTATATGCCCCGCTCGGTCCGCAGTTTGCCGCCCAGGGCGCCCTCGCGGGAATCATCGGAGTCATCGTACTGGGCATCTTGGCCGCACTTCTGGGCGGGACCGATCGTCTGGTCACCACGCCCTGCGCCCCTGCCGCCGCAGTCCTCTCGGCCTTTGCCCTACAGATGGCGGAGCAAGGCCAAGCGCCTGTCCAGATCATGACATTGCTTCTCCTCGTCGGCATCCTGGCTGGCGCGATGCAAGCCGGGCTGGGCATCTTGGGCGTGGGCAGCCTCATCAAGTACATTCCTTACCCGGTCGTCAGCGGCTATCTGACTGCCGTCGGGCTGATCATCATCGGCAGCCAGATACCCAAACTCCTGGGCAGGCAGATCTCCGGCAATTTGTGGCAAAGCCTCACGACACCTAATACGTGGGATTACCGCGCCATCGCCATCGGCCTGATCACGGCCTCTGTCACTCACTACTCTCCACGTCTACTCCGCCGCCTTCCCGGCATCATCACCGGCCTGCTGGCGGGTCTCTTGGCCTATGGCTTCTTCGCGCTCACCGACCCTGCTCTGCGCAGCCTTGAAGCCAATCCCCTCATCATCGGTTCACTGGATATTGCGGACAACGCCTCGATGTCGGCGGTCCAGGAGCGCTGGAGCAGCGTATTGCAAACGCAGGCCGGCCAATGGATGACGGCCATCTGGACCGCCGTCACACTCGCGGCCCTGTTGTCGATCGACACGCTTAAAACCTGTGTGATCCTCGATCGCCTGACCCAGAGCCGGCATGCGCCGAATCGAGAACTGTTCGCCCAGGGCATTGCCAACACCGTGGCTAATCTGATGGGTGGAATGTCGGGTGCGGGACAGATGGGCGCCACGCTCATCGGGCTCAACAGTGGCGCGCAGACCCGGATGACCGGCCTCATCGAAGGGGTATTTTCCTTGCTCGCCGCGCTGTTGCTGAGTGCCTTCATCGCCTGGATTCCGGTCTCCACCCTGGCCGGCATACTGATCATCATCGGCTTGCGCATGATTGACCTGGAACCGCTGGAGTTTGCCAAAGCCCGCAGTACTCGGCTCGACTTCTTTGTCGTACTGGCCGTCGTCATCGTCGCGCTGACCACCGGCCTGATCGCTGCCTCGGCAATTGGGGTCGCCCTGGCCATGACCTTGTTTGTGCGCGCCCAGATCAACGGGTCGGTGGTGCGTCACAAACTTGAACTCTCGGACATTTCTTCAAGCTGGCATCGCCCGCAAGCCGAACTCGATATCCTGGCTAAAAACGGCCATCAAGCGGTTGTTTTCGCCCTGCAAGGCAATCTTTTTTTCGGCAACACCTATCAGCTCTATACCGACCTAGAACACGAGATCGCCACGCGGGCTTACGTCATCATCGATTTCAAACGCGTGCAATCAATCGACATCACGGCGGCGCAACTCTTCAAGCAGATTCGCAATGCAATCAAGGAGCGTGGCGCGACACTGGTTCTTTGCGGCATGGAAGGCCCAAAACGGGATGGACAAAGCATTGGCGACCTCCTCGACCAGACACGCGTCTGGCATGCCCAAAGCCGGACGGTACGCCGTTTGCCAACCCTGGATTCTGCCATTGCCTGGGTTGAAGACCGGTTAATTGGTGAGAGCGTCTACGATCTTGATGATCAGGTTCCCATGCGGCTTCAGGACATGGCGCTGTTTTCCCGGCACAAGGATGAAACCCTCTCGGATCTCATGGACAGCATGACGATTCAATCCTTCAACGCTGGCGAAACCATCTACGAAAGGGGCTCACCCGGCAATTCGATCTTTTTTGTCCGGCGCGGAACGGTACGCCTGGTGACGCGCACCGGCAAAGAGCAGCAAATGACGCCCGTCGCCAGTTTTTCGCGGGGGGATCTGTTCGGCGGACTGGCATTCCTCGACGAACAACCGCGTCCCAACGATGCGATTGCTGCCACGCCAACCGAACTCTATGTCCTCGACCGGGAGAGATTTTGCCGCATCGCAGGGGAGCACAAAAAACTCGCAAACAATCTGGCCATGGCCATGGCGCGAACCTTGGCCATGCGCCTGCGCCGGACCGAACACAACCTGGCAATGCTGCAGGAGAACTAAGCTTCTATTCCCAGGCCATGCAGCCCGACCCTTACTTAGTTACTTTCGTAGTTACGCTCTATCGACAAGGAGGCAGAAAATGATAAGCCGTTTTGGATTCAAGCTAGGGGCCGGGCTGTTGCTCAGCCTTTTCGCTCTGGTGCCGGCATGGGCTGCAATCAAGGAAGAGCCGCTGACGGAGACTGCCCAGCAACTTCAGAAAAAATTTTCCGGGGGAGGCACGCTCGAGTATCACTTCATGCTCAAAGCGCCTCCCTTCAACGACGAAAACAAGGAACAGGTCGTCGCCGAACTGATCCGGAAACTAAAACCGATCGCCGATATCGGGAAAATCAGCGGCCCGAAGTACGGCGCCTATATCGACACCGAAGATCGTGTGCTGGATAAGGCTCGCCTGATTCTCCGCTTGCGCCCAGGTTTGTTCACGGTCAAGGCGCGTTCGACCTCCCTGAACGACCTCATCGACATTCAGCCCTGTAACGGCACCAAAGCCAAGTATGAGCGGGATTTTTTTGAAGAACCCGGATTCTCGATTTCAGCCGAATTCAAGTTCAAACAAGAAGACTGGATTCCCGACCCGACCAAAGCGACGGTCAATCAAACCATGGCGTTCATGGAAAAGAATTGCCCTGCGCTGCTCAAACAGATGGAAGTCTACCTGAAGCCCATGGGCGACCTCACGGCACCAGGCACTGCCAACATGTACTCTGCGGATATCACGGTGCACGATCCGCTCAACGAGACATTCAAGGAATCGAGCTTCAATCTCTGGACATTCCCCGGATCGAAATCGGCCTATTCACTGGGCGAACTGGCCTGGACCGGCCACGTGAAAGACAAGGCAGCCCTTGAGCTTCTGTATCAAAAAACTCGCGAAAAGCTGATCGAAACCGGGCTGCTGGCACAGGATCAGTCGTCAAAAACCGAGCAGTACTACGCTGCCTATTTCGGCGTTTCGGCGCTGGATGCCAAATACGGCAAACTCGCGCAGCCGGCCTATATCAAGCACTACGAAGCAGACCCACAGGGCAAGGTTCTGGTCAGCCCCTACCTGCAGGTCGCAACGCGCGATTTCCCGGCTTACCTTGAACCAGCGCTAGCACCCTACAACTACGTAATCGATGCAGATGGGCATGTTGCCGTGGTTCCTGAAACGATGCATCCCTATGGCCGCGTCTACGAGAAGGGATTCTTCCGCCCCGAGGACAAGAGCAATAAAAAACCCGGAACCGAAGAACGATATGGGCACACATCGGCGCTTGGCGGGATGCCCGGCCGGATCAGCGGCGAAATACTCTACGACAAGAAGACCAATTCCTGGCTCGTGAATAACAAATCGGGACGCTATTCCAAACACAACGAAGACCGCACGCCGGAGCACCTCATCAATGCCGCCCAGCAAATGCGCAAGACGGTGGACATTGGCGACGCCAACTGGGGCGAGGTGCGCTTCATCTTCGAATACGGGCCGAAGGCGATCGAAGAGAAATACAAAAACGATCCGGCGCTGGAATACGAAGATGCGGCTGCCAAGAAGCGGCCACGCCTTGTCGTGCTCCCGGCCAGCAAGCACTGATGCCCTTTGACATCCATGGCCGAACAGCCCGGCCGTGAACTGATCACCCCTGTTTAAGGAGTTTGAAGATGAAAACAGTTTCGAGAACTCAGCTGCTGATAGCTGCGCTCTTTGCTCTCGTGCTGCCGTTCGGCGCAGTGCATGCCAAGAGCGACGCAGCGGCCACCGTCCAGCTACCGGCGAAAGGCGTCGAAAAGCAATTCATGACGTCGATTTACCCGATGAACACGGACGCATTGGTCAATGTCGTCATTGATGCGGGGAAAGTGGCCAAACCCAGGAAAGCTACCGACCGGAATTATTCGGTAGGCACCGTTCCACGCACTATTGTGGCCAAAGCACGAAACGGTGACGATAAGCCACTCAAGGCGCTGATCGTTGGAGAACCCAAGGTTCCCGGAGCGACAGTCCGTGCGCGACCGCTTGCACTGATTATCCAGAAAATCGGCGACAAGCAGAACACCGTGCTGGTTGCGACAACGCAAACCACGATTTACGGGGCGGCACAAAATCTGGATGATATCGAAGCCCTTACCCCAGGGACGTTGGCGCAACTGATGGCAGCTTTCCCGGCGGCAAAAACCGCCAAGGGCGCCGACATTTCCTATGAACTGAAAGACCGCAAGGAGACCATTCGCTTCCTCGGTAATGTCATCAGCGACTTTGATAACGCCTATATCAAGGAAAGCGATAAGCGCCCTCTGGACGCTAAGGGCAATCCTCAGCTGTATGCCTGGCCAGGAGCCCGCAATATCGGCGAATGATCTTGTCGCCCTTTCGGCACACAGCCGAAAGGAAATCATCAAGGGGAGCGCGACGTATTCGCACTCCCCATTTTCATTGAAAGAAAAACCAAACTATCGGCGTTGATTCGGGAAGCGCCGGGCTGAGAAGGGATTTTCCAGAACAGCCGCTCACGGATCTTTATTCGGCGCTATGGCCAGCCTCTTACATTGCCAGACATTCTCCGCCTGCCTCGGCAAGCGAGCACCTTATTGAATCACCCGGGTTAGTAATCGGAACTCATTCGTTGCATGTCACACCCGCTGTTCGAAGTCATGTCGGCAGCAAGTATTTCAAAAGGATTCGAAAATGAAACCACTCAAGCCGACCCTTCTATTGCGGCAGGGACTGTTTGCCATCGCCACCCTGCTATGCGTTTCTTTGGCGCACCCCCAGGAGACCTTGTCCGACACCGCCAAGCGCCTCGCAAGCCGCTTTTCAGCAGATCAGAAAACACTTGAGTACCACGTGATGGTCAATGTGCCAAGAAGCGCTGGCAACGACCCGCATAAAGCATTCTCGGCGCTGCGCGAGACACTTGCCCCGATCGTCCAACTGGACCAGCTTAGCCGTCCGAAAGCGGTCGCCTATCTCGACTCGCCCGATCGATCCCTGGGCAAGGACAACCTTGTGCTTCGAATCCGTCCAGGACAGCTGACGATCAAGGTTCGTGCCCCTTCACTCAACAAACTGATCGACTTGAAGCCCTGCCACTCCCGCGGAAACAAGTATGAGCGCGACTACTTCGAGGAGCCAGGCTATTCGATCTCGGCAGAACACCGATTCAAGAAGGATGAATGGCTTCCCGATCCGACCAAGGCAACCGTTGGCGACGTCATGGCATTCATGGCCAAGCACTGTACCGAACTCAGCAAGCAGTTAACCCCCTACCTGAAACCGATTGAACACCTCACCGCCCCCGGAACGGCTCAGATGTACGATGCCCGCGCCACCTTAACGGATCAGCCATCTGCGCCCCTCCAAGGGACCGACTTTAGCCTCTGGACGTTCCCTGGCAGCACATCGATGCTGGCCGAGATTTCCTGGAAAGGGGACGCAAAAGACAAAGAAGTGCTCGAAAAACACCACACCCGGATCAGGGCTCGGCTATCTGCCACGGGACTTCTCGCGCAAGATCAGTCGCCCAAAACCGAGCAGTACTTCACGGCCTATTTCGGCAAGAAATAACAGCTGGCTGTTGTACCTTTGCCCGCCAGCGCCACTCGGCGCTGGCCGTCCCCCCATGATGAGGAGCTTAGGCAACCGGATTTAGCCCTTTCCAGATCAGCAGCACCGCCCCCAGGGCAACAACCCCCTCAAGGATGAACATATGTACCCGCCCCGGTATGCGTATCAGCAGGTGGCGGGCGACAAAACCGCCCGGCAAGGTACAGACACCGATCAACAAACCAAGTACCGTTTTGGCGGGCGTCAGCAAGGCCAGCTGGCTGAACACAACAATCTTGAGCAGACCCAAGCACGCCGAGATCACGGCATCGGTCGCGATGAGCACAACCCCATCCAAGCCCGCCGCCAGAAGAATGGTGATCAGGAAAATCCCGGTTCCCGTCATCCCGCCATTGATGAAGCCAAACAATGCCGCACCGGTCCGCTCCCCCGCCGCCCCAAGGGTCAGCTTCAATCTGGCCATCCACCGGCGTAAAGGCAAACTCAGCAGCAGGAAGCCACCAAGCAGAATCGCCACCCAGCGCACATCAAGGGCAGCATAACCGTAGGCTCCCAGAGCGGACATCGGCGCTGCGACAATCAGGATGCGTCGCACCCGAGTCCAGTCAATATCGCGGCGAAAAGCCAGTACCCGTCCGGCATTATTGAAGACCAGGGCCACCGCCAGCACCGGGACCACATACTCGACGCCGACCAAGGGAGCGATGAAAACCGGCAGGATCAAACCCGCACCGTAACCCGCCATGCCACTTAACACCGAAGCAAGGAATGCCGCCAGCCCTGCCCCGGCAACTAACCACAGATTATCGCCAAGTACGGTTTGCAGGATGTCGCTCACCACGTCCATGTTTTCCCACCATCAGCCAAGCAGAATTTTTATCAATGGCACCGGTCGCAACGCAAATCGTTGTCCACGTTCCACGGCCCAGGCAGGCGCCTCACACCTGGCACAGCCTGTTTTGCATGTGCATCGCCAACAGCGCAGGTACCGCTTTCAGGCCCAATCGGATTGTACTCACCCGACGCGTTCAAAGCGCACCGAGGTGTTCCACTACCAGCGACGGCTGCTTGCCCAATCCGAGCAGGTCTTTACGCTGTGCTTCGCCGCTCAAAACCAGAATGAAGTCGATACCGGCGTTCTGCGCCAGTTGCTGATCGGTGCACAAGCGGTCGCCGACCATGACCACCTCTTCCGGCCGGAAACGTTTGAGCAAAGGGGCGAGAACAAAGGTGCTCGGCTTCCCAAAAACAACCTCGGGCAAGCGCCCGGTCACCGCGTGGTAGCGTTGCACAAAGGCATCCGCAGAGGGAGATGACGGGCAGGCGCACGCAGGTCGCGTCGAGAGAAAACGCACCTCGGGCCGCTTTAGCAACAAACACGGCGTGGTCATTTTGACGTAATTGAGTTCGGCATCGCACGCCAGGACAACGGCCTGGCAATCGTCGCCGGCCGAAAAAACGATATCAGGGAGTTGCGCCTTGAGATAAGACTGGAAGTTCGAGTTTCCGACGGGATAGATGCGCATCACCCCCTGCTCGCGCAGGTAAGCAATCAATGCCTGCAGTGGCGAGAGAATACGCTCAAGACCCACTTCAATCCCCAGGCGTGCGAGCTTGCGTGCGTAGTCCGCCAGATTTTTCGAGGTATTGTTGGTCAGAAAGAAAATCTCGCGCTGCCCGAGGTTTCTCTGGATGAAGTCGACCGTTCCCGGTACGGGGTCGTCACCCCGATAGACCGTTCCCTCCAGATCAAAGACGAAACAGGTTTTCGTCCTGATATCGAAGCTTGGCATGATTTGTCCTCAAGGATCACCCTCGCCAGAACAGCCATGGTGATCCAAAAAAA
>CAZHFS010000068.1:0-1443 GCA_964531885.1 uncultured Propionivibrio sp. | reverse complement strand
AGCACGTACACCTGATTGATCAGGAACGCCATCGGCAGACAGAAACCAACCACATCCCAACCGAATTTTTGGGCCGTAGCGATCATGATCGGGAACATGATGATCGTGCGCGCCGTCTTGCTCTCGTTGATCAGGGTGGTGTACGCGAAGAGTATCGCCAGCACCACGAAAACGATCACTTTGGGAGTCTCAGGGGTAATGCCCAAGTGGGTGAACAGATACTCGACACCGATATCGACGATCTTGGTTTTCTCCATGATTCCGCCAAGCACGTACGCCCCCCAACTGAACATCAGCATGTGCCAGGGAATATCAGCCTGGTTCCAGTTCATCACCCCAAGACGGCGGAGCCCTGAAAAAGCCGGCATCAGCACAAACGTCGCGCCGCACATGGCAACCACTTCGGCACGCACACCATGCAGGCTCTCCGTGGCCCAGAGACCAAGCACAGCCAGAAACACGACAGCGGAACGCTTTTCATCGGCGGTCATCGGGCCAAGTTCCCTATAGGCCGCGCTCAGGTGTTCCATCCCGCCTTCAAGGTGCGGTACCGACTCTTCCTTGCTGATCCGGAAAATCAGCCGCGTACCCGAATACCAGGAAATCGCGCACTGCAGCAGGCACAACGGCAACAAGGCCATCAGCCACTCGCTGTAGAGCACCTTATGTCCGGCTTTTTCCATGAGCTGGGCAGCCAGCAGATTGGCCGCCGAACCGGTGATGAAGGCGCTGGCAGACACGTTGTTAGCCAGCAGGTTCTGCAACACCATGTTGCGTCCGACATTATTTCTGAGCGCCCCGCCAAACGCGCCGTACATGGCCGAAATCACCATGAACAAGGGCAGGAGCAGTGCCGTCTTCGCGGATGTGGCGCTGATGAACGCGCCAAACAGAATGTTCAGGGCAATGAACGCCCAGAAAATGCCGTTCAGGTTATTCCCCCACTGAATCACCACTTTTAGCGCGATTCGCTTGGCGAGCCCGGTAACGACAAGCGCACTGGCCAGGATGAAACTGGCTATGTTGAGGATCATCACCGGTTCGCCGATATAGGCAAACGTTGGCCGCATCGGCAGGATGCCGAAGATGATGGTCGCCACGATAACGATGAACGAGGTCAGATAACTTGGAATCGCCTCGGACATCCAGAGCACCAAGGTAAAGAAAAAGATCCCGGTTACCGTATAGAGGTGACCGACATTCTTGATCCCCTTGGCCGCCTCGAACATTTCGATCTTCCCGCACCAACCCAGATGGAAGTACAGGAAGAGCAGTATCCCCAAGGGCATACCAATGAATTTGAAGCGCTCCATCCAAGGACCGGCAGCGATCTCCTTGAGATTGCCGATCGAATAGTTTTTCATATCCAGCGGATCGAGGCGCCCCTCGACTGTTCCTGCATTTGCGCTGCTTGTCATTGCCGACCTCTCTCTTTATCGATTT
>CAZHFS010000067.1:0-11427 GCA_964531885.1 uncultured Propionivibrio sp. | reverse complement strand
CCGGCACCTGGCAACTGTCCAAGCTGATCGCCTTCTATGACGACAACGGCATTTCCATCGACGGCCATGTCGAAGGCTGGTTCTCGGATGACACACCCAAGCGCTTTGAAGCCTATGGCTGGAACGTCATCCGCAACGTCGACGGCCACGACGTCGACGCCGTCGACGCCGCGATCCGTGCCGCCAAAGCGCAGGGCGACAAGCCAACGCTGATCTGCTGCAAGACGGTCATCGGCAAAGGTTCGCCAAACAAGGCCGGCACGCACGATGTGCACGGCGCCCCGCTCGGCAAGGACGAAGTCGCCGCCACGCGCGCCGCGCTGGGCATCGAGAGCGGCCCGTTCGAAATTGCCGCCGACGTCTACGCCGGCTGGGACGCCCGCGCCACCGGCGCAGCGCGCCAGGCCGAATGGCAAAAGCTGTTTGATGCCTACCGCGCCACCCACCCCGAACTCGCTGCGGAATTCCTGCGCCGCATGGCCGGTGAAGCGCACCCTGAATTCACCGCCAAGGCCGATGCTGCGCTCGCCGAAATCCTCGCCAAGGGCGAGACGATCGCCACCCGCAAGTCCTCGCAGAACGCCATCCAGGCCCTCGCCCCGGTGATGCCTGAATTCGTCGGCGGCTCGGCCGACCTCGCACCCTCCAACCTGACCACCTGGAAGGGCTGCCGCAGTCTCAGCCATAACGCCCTGCAAGCCGGTGGCAACTATCTCCACTACGGCGTGCGCGAGTTTGGCATGGCCGCAATCATGAACGGCCTGGTTCTGCACGGCGGCTTCCGCCCCTTCGGCGGCACCTTCCTGATGTTCTCGGAATACGCCCGCAACGCCATCCGCATGGCCGCGCTGATGAAAATCAACCCGATCTATGTGTTCACGCACGACTCGGTCGGCGTCGGCGAAGACGGCCCGACGCACCAGCCAATCGAACAGACGGCGACCCTGCGCATGCTCCCCAACTTGGACGTCTGGCGCCCCTGTGACAGCGTCGAAGCCTTCGTCGCCTGGCGCACGGCCATCGAGCACAAGCAAACGCCGACCGCGCTGATCCTCACCCGCCAGAACCTGCCGCACCAAGCGCGCGACGCCGAGCAGGTCGCCGCCATCGCCAAGGGCGGTTACGTGCTCAAGGACTGCGCCGGCACGCCGCAAGCGGTGATCATTGCCACCGGATCGGAAGTTGCCCTCGCTGTCTCGGCACAAGAGAAACTGGCTGAGCAGGGCATTGCCGTCCGTGTCGTCTCGCTGCCGTCCTCCTTCGCCTTCGAGCAGCAGGACGCCACCTACCGCGCCTCAGTGCTGCCGCGCGGCATTCCGCGCGTCGCCGTCGAAGCCGGCGTCACCGGTTACTGGCGGCAATACGTCGGTCTCGAAGGCGCCGTCGTCGGCATCGACCGCTTCGGCGAATGTGGCCCGGCTGCGCAGGTTTTCGAATATCTCGGCATCACCACCGACAAGGTGGTCGCCGCGGTCAAGGACGTCATCGCCGGCTAAGCCCCTTTCATCGGCACCGGACAAACCTGAGTCCGGCCGCCCCACAGCAAAGGCTCCCGGCGACGGGGGCCTTTGTTTTTTCTCCCCCCGCGAAAGAACACCATGCGCAAATTAAGACTCGCCCTCGTCGGCTGCGGCTTCCTCGGCAACATCATCGTCGACGCCTGGAAAAACGGCCTCCTGCCGGAATACGAATTCTGCGCCTGCCTCAACCGTGCCCCGCAAGCCGCAGCCAAACTTGCGGAAAAGGCGGAATGCCCAGCCTGCGCCACGCTCGCCGAGTTGCTCGCGCACCAGCCCGACTATGTGATCGAAGCCGCGTCACCCCAAGTGGTACGCGACATTGCCCTGCCAACACTCGCAGCCGGCGCCGACCTCGTTGTACTCTCGATTGGCGCCTTCGCTGACCGCGACTTTCTTGACCAGGTCAGCGCGACCGCGCGCCAGCATCAACGGCGCGTACACCTCGTCTCGGGCGCCATCGGCGGCTTCGACGTCCTGCGCACAGCGGCGCTGATGAGCCCCATCGAAGCCAGCATCACGACCGAAAAAGGCCCCGCCTCGCTGCGCAACACCCCGATTTTTGACGAGCGCCTCATGCACGACACGGAAAAGAGCGAAGTATTCGCCGGCAGCGCCGGGGATGCCATCGCCCTTTTCCCGACCAAGGTCAACGTCGCGGTGGCCACGGCGCTGGCCACCGCCGGCGCCGATCAAACCCGGGTCAGTATCAACAGCGTTCCGGGCTTTCAGGGTGACGACCACCGCATCGAAGTGCGCGGCGAAGACGTGCATGCCGTCGTCGACATCTATTCGCGGACGAGTGCCATCGCCGCGTGGAGCGTCGTCGCCCGGCTGCGCAACCTGGTTTCGCCGATCGTCTTCTGAGGCACCACAGGGCGCGAACCGATAAGCAAAAAGCCCGCAAGCAGCGCGGGCTTTTGTTACTCGTTCGCCATGCACGGCGAGCAGTCAGACAGGCGATGCGCTTGGTGCACTCCAGCGCATCGCCTGCGCATCCCCCTCTTCAGACGAAGGCATTCTCCTTGGACTTGGAGAAATGCAGCACGCCAAAGACACACACCCCTGAACTGACCAGCAGGATCGTGGACAACGCGGCCGCAATACCAAACTCGCCATCAAGCACCGCACTATAGACACGCACCGGCATGGTCGTGGTCGGTGCCGTGTACAGCAGCAAGGTAGAGGACAGTTCGTTGATCGCGGTGATGAAACTCATCATGGCGCCCGCAACGATACCCGGCATCATCAAGGGAACGGTCACCTGCCAGAAGGCCTTGGCCGGAGACGCCCCCAGATTCACGGCCGCCTCTTCGATCGAGGGCTTGATCTGACGCAGCACCGAACTCGTCGCGCGCACCCCATAGGGCAAACGGCGGATGAAGAGAATGAGGACAATAATGGCCCCCGTCCCGACCAAATCCACCGGCCACTTGTTGAAGGTCAGCAGGAAACCGATGGCCATGACCACCCCGGGGACCACATACGGAACCATCAGGATGGAATCGAGAAATCCTGACAGTTTCCAGTCGCGTCGCACAATGACGTAGGACATCAAGCCGCCGACCAGAGTAATCAGCAAGGTCGCCACCAGGGAGTACTGGAAGGTGTTCACAATGACATCCGGCACTTCCTTGATCACCCGGGCATAACTGTTCAGCCCGAAGCCGCCGCTGAAGACCGGCCCCTTGGTCTGCAGGAACGAGGTATAAATCACCACCACGATCGGCAAGGTAGCCAGGCTGACCACGGCGTAGGAAAGCCCGTGCACCACCCAGGAGGAGAGACCGCTGACCTCTTTCTGTACGTGCCGATTGGTCATCGAGCCGGAATAGCTGCGCTTGCCGATGACGCGCCGTTGCAAAAAGACGGCGAGCATGGAAATCACCACCATGAGCATCGAGATACTCACCGCCATGGTCGGGGTCCCGCCCATTTCGGATGTGTATTGATTGTAAGCAATCGTCGATAAGGTACGGAACTCCCTGCCAATGATCGACGGCGTGCCGAAATCTGCGATGGACAGGACGAAACAGAGAATGGCGCCGGAACTTGTTGCCGGAAACACCAAGGGCAAGGTCACCCGGAAAAAACGCTGCAAGGGCGTACAACCAAGGTTCTCGGCCGCCTCTTCATAGGAGCGGTTGATGTTGCGCAGCGCACTCTCGGTCATCAAGTAGACGAAGGGAAAGAACTTGAGGCTGAAAACCAGGATGATGCCGCTGACCCCGTAGATAGTGGGCATATTGATGCCCAGCGACTTGAGTTGGACGGTCAGCCAGCCGTTGTTGCCCAGCACCACAATCCACGAATAGGCCCCGATAAAGGGAGGAGACACCAATGCCATCACCGCCAGCGTGGCGATGATGCTGCGCCCCTTGATGACGTAACGCGCAGTGCAATAGGCCAGCGGCACCCCCAACAGGCAAGCCCCGAGCATGCCGCCCACGCCGACGATGATCGTATTCCAGAGCGCACCGACGTAATACGGATGGGTCAGGATCTTCTTGTAATGGACCAGCGTGACATCATGCGTTGTCGAATCGAAAAGCCCCATCAGCAAAACCTGGGCAATCGGCCAGACAAGCATCACGCCGACGATGAGCAGGGCAACCCCCATCACGATCGACCAGAAATCCAGGCGCCATTGGCCGCGCTGCTGGCCCGGCCCCTTACCGAACATGGCCCTCATTGCAGGAGCGCTCCGGTGACACCGGGCGCGAAAAAGAGCAGATCGGCCGGCTTAATCCCAAGCTTGACGCCATCGCCCGGCCGCAACGAAGTCATCGCTGCGCTGGGTTCGGTAAGCGCATCCAGAAGCCCATGCCCTGCCACCTCCACGGTCAATTGCAATTCACGACCGATGAACATCGACTGGCGCACGACAGCATTCACCGCCAGATCGTCCGGCGCGAGCTGGGAATTTACCGAAATGTTCTCTGGCCGAATCGAGGCCACAACTTCCCCGGCAACGCCGCGCACGGCCTCGGGCAATTCGAGTTTCTCCCCCAGGATCAAAGATTGACCTGCCGCGTCGCGCAGCAGCGGCAGAAAATTGTTGCTGCCCACAAACGTAGCGACAAACCGGTTGGCCGGCCGGTTATAGATCATCCACGGCGAATCAATTTGCTGCACCACGCCATCGAACATCACGCAAATCTGATCCGAAATGGACAGTGCTTCTTCCTGGTCGTGTGTCACATACACCGTCGTAATATCGAGGGACTGCTGCAGGGAGCGGATATCCCGGCGCAAGTCCACCCGCAATTTGGCATCCAGATTGGAAAGCGGCTCATCCATCAAGAGCACCTTGGGACGGATAACCAGCGCCCTGGCCAAGCCCACACGCTGCTGCTGCCCACCGCTCAGCTGATGCGGCATGCGCTCTGCGTATTCATCCAGCTGCACCGTCGCCAGGATCGCCGAAACCCGCTCGCGTATTTCGGCCGACGGCACCTTCTGCTGAACCAGGCCGAAGGCCACGTTATCGAACACGCTCAGGTGAGGAAACACTGCATAGTCCTGGAACACCATGCCGACGTTCCGCTTGTTCGCGCCCAGATGTCCGATCGAATTTCCTTCGACCAGAATCTCCCCGGAGTCTTGTTGATGAAAACCGGCGATGGCTCGCAGCAGGGTGGTTTTCCCGCACCCACTCGGGCCAAGCAAGGTAAAGAACGCACCGCGGTCGATGGTCAGCGTCACATCCTTCAGCGCCACAAAGGAGCCATAGGATTTTTTGATGTTTTTCAGTTCTACGTGGGTCATGTTCGACTCATACAAAAATCGGGGATATCACCCCGAAAAGCCTGCTCCAATCCGATTCGATCGAGCACCCGGGGCAGACGACAGGCTCACCTGCCCGCGGATGCTTGCTGATTGCTTATTTCTTGTTCAGCAGAAGATCGTTCCACTTGGCCAAAATCCGGGTACGGTTGGCCGCCGCCCAGGCATCGTCATACTTGACGACCTTGATCTTGCTGAGCGGAGTCAAGGGACTCTTGGCCACGATGTCACTGCGCACCGGACGACGTCCAACGGAGTCGAGGATCTCTTGGGCTTCCTTGGACAGCATGAAGTTGATGAAGGCCTTCGCGGCGGCTGGATTGGCCGGTGTTGCCGAAAGCGCCATCACATCGGCAACTGCCGACGTGCCATCAGCCGGATACAGGATTTCGACGGGGCCGCCCCCGGCTTTGTACTTCAGCAAAGTATCCTCGTTGGACAGCCCAATCGCCGCCTCGCCGTCATTGACGAATTTGGAAACGGCCCCCGAACTGTTTGAGAGAACGGTGTTATCGAGGATTTTGGTGTAAACCTCCCAGCCTTTCTCCTCGCCGTAAATCTGAAGAATCACCGCCAACTGGATGTAGGCCGAACCCGACTTATCCGGACGCCCAGCCGAGATCTTGCCCTTGTAAATTGGATTCCCGAGATCAATCCAGGTTTTCGGATACTGTGCCGGCGTGAGCGACTTGGTATTCACCCCGAAGGAATTGGCCACTGCCGTAAACGGTACGGACGCGCCCTCGATCTTGAAGTTCTCGCTCAGATACTTGGCGTTTTCAGGCGTGAAGGCACTGAACAGTTTGGGATTGGCGTCGACGACCTCGGCCGAAACGCTGAAGATGACATCCGCCGCCTTACGGCCGGCCTCTGCCTTCATGCGGTTGACCAGATCGCCCGAGCCACCCTTGATCAGCTCCACCTTGATCTTGGTCGCCTTCTCAAACGCCGGAACGACGTTGTCGATCAAATCCTGCGGGGCGGCCGAGTAGATCGTCACCTTTTCCTGGGCAACTGCCTGGGTAACCACGAATGCTCCTAGAACGAGCAGCGAAGCCAAATTGCGCATTTTCACCATCACCATCTCCTGTCGATTAAAAACCGGGGGTGAGACATCTACAGGCCATGACCCTTTCCCGGCCATTCCAGCCCGCACACGTGCGGGACACGTTTCTTCTTAATATCTGTTGTGCCGAATCTGATCCGTCTGTCAGTCTAGCCTTGCCGCCTGTCGACAGACTTTCGACCAGCTTTCAATCTGCTTTCTGAACCAACGCCTTCAGGCGCTCCCATTGCTCTCTCCCCACAGGCACTCAGGATAAACCCCTGCCTCAATCAGGCTGCGTATCCTGGCAACGCAGTCCGGCTTATCGTCCGGATAGGTCACGCCAAACCACGTTGCCGAAGTATCCAGAATACGGCAGTTGCCCTCGCCTGACGCAATCATGGCATCGACAAAACTCGGGATGTAGCACTCGGACGCAAGCGGGTCACCGCTACTGGCCAGGAAGGCGTCAAAGAAACCGGCCATCTTCGCCAGTGCTGACAGCCCGAAGCCCCAGCAATTCATCGACACAAGGCAATCGAGCTCGATGCGGACGCGTTCGCCCCCTGGATTCAATCCATAACAAGCGCCGTCGCTTCCCAGCGCAATCGACCGATGCTCAGCCACCCCCGCCAGCCAGCCGTCCTGCTCGCGGCACACCCCACGATTGACACTACCACTGCCCGACAAGGTCGCACGCAGGGGGTAGCCGACCAGGCACATTTGCTCGCCCTCTCCCCGCTGCCCATTGTGTTGCCCATTGCTGAGAAACCGCGCCAAGGCGTAGTAGGCATCAACGCCATAAAAATCGTCGGCATTGATGACGGCAAAGGGTCCATCGATCTGTTCGCGCGCCGCCAGCACCGCATGCAAGGTTCCCCAGGGCCGAACCCGCCCCTCGGGAACCGAGAACCTGGCAGGGATATCGGTCAGCGACTGAAACGCATACGCCACAGGAATACGGTGACGATAACGCGAGCCTATGGTGCGCTCAAAAGCGTCAGCCAATTCTTCACGAATCACGAAAACCACCCGCCCAAACCCGGCACGCATCGCGTCGAATACCGCGTAATCAAGCAAAGGCTCGCCATTCGGCCCCATCGGATCCAGTTGCTTGAGCCCGCCATAACGGCTGCCCAGCCCCGCCGCCAAGACCACCAGTGTGGGTAATTGCCCACCCATTTATCGTTCCCCCTCGCTGGCCACCGTACTCGCAAGCTGCACACCCAAGGCAGCCAGATCGTCACGTAGTTGTTCCGGCGTCGAGAAATGCACGGCACGCATACCAACGTTTCGAGCCCCCTCGACATTGTGCAAACTGTCGTCGATGAACACTGAACACTCTGGCGTCACCCCATAGCGCGAGCATAAAAGCCTGTAGATCGCCGGATCGGGCTTGGTCAAACGCTCGGCACCGGACACGACAATGCCTTCAAACTCCTGAAGAAATGGATAGCCGGCCAAGGCGCGCTGGAACGTTTCGGCCGAAAAATTAGTCAGGGCCAGGGTGCGATAGCCCGAAGCACGCAACCCGCGCGCGATCGCCACGGCGCCATGGATCGCCTCGCCCATACTTTCCTCGAAACGGTCGAAATAGGCCTGCAGAAGCGGGCGGTAGTGCGGAAAGCGCTCGCCATGCTGAGCAATGCCTTGGGCGAACGGCTGCCCGGCGTCATGCAGCAGATTCCAGGCCGGGAAGTCCACTTCGTCCAGGAAACGTTCCACTGCCTCGTCATTGGGCAGCAACTTGCGGTACAGCCAGCGAGGATTCCAGGGAATCAGGACATTGCCAATATCAAAGACAACCGTATTAATCGAACTCATGAAAAAAACCAGATAACAAAACGAGGTTAAACACCAAGATGACGCCGCATGGCCATCACCGCCGCCTGCGCTTCTTCACGCGAAGGCATTTCGGCCACGACACGCAAAAGCGGCTCGGTGCCTGAAAAACGGATGAGCGCCCAGCCGCCGTTTGCGAACACAACCTTCATGCCATCGAAATAACTACTGGAAACCACCGCCCAAGGGCATTCAGGCAAAGCGTAGCCGGGCTGGATCTTTTGCTGCAATGGGGATTTCTGTGCGGGATCGAAATGGCAATCCCACTCCTCGGTGTAAAAATCACCGAAACGGTCATGTATTTCCGTGAGCAACCCTGACAGGCTTTGCCCGGTAACGCACAGCAACTCGATTAACAGGCTCGCGGCAAACACGCCATCCTTGCCCCGAATATGGCCGCGAATGGTCAAACCTCCACTCGACTCACCGCCAATCAGTGCCTCCGTCTCCTCCATTTTCGAGCTGATGTGCTTAAAACCGACGGGCACCTCGTAACAGCGCTCACCAAACCCCTCGGCAATCCTGTCGAGGAGATGGGTTGTCGCAAGGTTCCGCACGACCCCACCCTTCCAGCCCTTGTACTTGAGCAAGTAGTAGTAGAGCAGCGCCAAAATGTCATTGGGATGAATGAAGTCGCCGTTTTCGTCGATAATCCCCAGGCGATCCGCATCACCGTCCGTCCCGATCCCGATATCAAAACCCTTCTCGACAACCAGATTCTTCAGACGGGTCAAAGTCAAGCTGTTGGGCGAAGGAAGACGCCCGCCAAACAGCGTATCGTGCCGGTCGTTGATGATTTCAAGCTCGCAACGCGCGGTCACCAGGATGGTCTGTATGCAGGTCTTGGACACCCCGAACATCGGGTCGAGCAGCACCTTCAGATTCTTCTGTTTGATCGCCTCGACATCAATCATCGACAGAATCGTATCGATATAGGCATTGAACGGGTTGATGCGTTCGATGAGGCCGTCTTCGATCCCTTTCTGGAACGGAACCGAGCGCACATCTTGCGGCCCGATTTTATCGAGTACGACCTCATATCCTGCCGTAACCACCTCGGTCGCGTCACGCCCACCGCGCGTAAACACCTTTATCCCGTTGTAATCAGCCGGATTGTGGCTGGCGGTAACGGCCATCCCCAGGCCGGTATCCAGTGTATTGACGGCGAACATGATGAGCGGGGTCGGCGCCACTTTGTCGATCAGATAAACGTGAATACCGTTCCCTGCCAAAACCTCTGCGATCCAGCGTGCCGCCTTGTCCGAAAGGAAGCGCCGGTCATAACCGACGACCACCCCCTGGTCGTGCATCTCCTTTGCACGCGCATCCATAGCGATGGCTTGCGTCAGGAGACGCACATTTTGGCGGGTGAATTCCTCGCCGATGAAGGCGCGCCAGCCGCCCGTTCCGAATTTAATCTCGTTCATGCCTTGCTTCTTAAAAAAATGAAACAACAGACTGAATAAACCAGAAACCACAATCAACCGGGGCATCCACAAAGAACGAAAGGGACAGCGAGTATCACGTGATCGAATCACACACAACCGCCAGGCAAACCAAAAACACGCCTGAACGTTTTGTTTTTCTTAGTGAACTTCGCTCCCATGCGAACGACTGCTTTTTCATGGATAAATGCACCGTCTGATTCTAGCACCAGGCAAGCCCCTTCACCTCACCCTGGCATTCGCTGGCACGTGGCGTTGCTCAACAAAAGGGCAATAGTCCCGGCACCTCGCCAAGGCAGCATCCATGAGGCATGCGCGGCAGGTATACTCACAGGAATCACGTCGGGATTCTGAGGAAGAAATCGGCAAGCGGACCGAAGCGCAAGGCGTCCAGCGCACAGCACCCAAGGCATATCACAACGCCAGACGCGGTAGCGAGCACCGGACTACGCCACCGAATCTCACCTCGGCCTACGCAACCATTTATTCAACACGTGCTTAGCGCCCACACCTGCTTCCTGTAAAGGCTCCCTTCCATGTTCGACGCATCAGACCACCCCCATCGACGGCGCAACCCTCTGAACGGTTCCTGGATTCTCGTTTCTCCGCACCGGGCCAAGCGCCCCTGGCAGGGCCAACAAACGCCACCCGACCTCAGCAATCGCCCCCGGCACGACCCCACGTGCTACCTCTGCCCAGACAACCAGCGTGTCACCGGCGAACGCAACCCCGACTACCCGGCAACCTACGTTTTCGCCAACGATTTTGCCGCCCTCTCCCCCGACACACCGGAGCCGCCCTGCTCCGCAGACCCTTTGTTCGAGATGGGAACGGCGCGCGGTACCAGCCGTGTGATCTGCTTCTCGCCCGACCATGGCGCTACCCTGCCCGAATTGCCGCTGCCGGCAATTGAAGCCGTAGTGGCAACCTGGATCACCGAAAGCCTTGAATTGGGCGCGCTTTACCCATGGGTCCAAGTATTCGAAAACAAGGGGGCGATGATGGGCTGTTCAAACCCGCACCCACACGGACAGATCTGGGCGAACAGTTTTCTTCCGACCGAAGCGATTCAGGAAGACAGCCACCAGGCCGCCTATCTGGCGCAGCGGGGTACTCCCTTGCTGCTCGATTACGTACACAAGGAATCCGGTGGATCCCGTGCCGTGACCGAAACGGAGGAATGGCTCGCCGTCGTTCCCTTCTGGGCGGCCTGGCCCTTTGAAACCCTGTTGCTGCCCAAACGCCATACCCGGCGTCTGCCAGACTTAGACACCCGACAGCAGCAAGAACTGGCCTTGGTCCTCAAGGAACTCACCAGCCGTTACGACAATCTCTTCGAGTGCTCCTTCCCCTACTCCATGGGCTGGCACGGAGCACCTTTCAACGACCAGCCGGCGAACCATTGGCAGCTACACGCCCACTTTTACCCCCCGCTGCTCCGCTCCGCGAGTATTCGTAAATTCATGGTTGGCTACGAGATGCTGGCAGAAGCACAGCGCGACCTGACGCCAGAGCAGGCTGCCGAACGCCTGCGCTCGGTCAGCGCCAAACACTACCGGAGCGGCTAAGGGCGCCACGCCAGCGCGCAGAAAAACCAAACAGCTTTTATCGGGAAGGATGCGCGCCGGTGAATCAAGTTGTCGGCAAGAATTTGCCAGTACGCTGACGAGCAGGAGTGGCATGCGGCAGTTTTGTCACGGCCACAAAAGGAAAAGGCCTGCGCCTAGGCGCAAGCCTTTGAATTCGGTGGTAGGGCGTGTAGGGATCGAACCTACGACAAACGGATTAAGAG
>CAZHFS010000066.1:0-11482 GCA_964531885.1 uncultured Propionivibrio sp. | reverse complement strand
CGCCCGAGGAACAGCGCATCGTGCTTCATCGCGAAGTGCTCGGCCCATTCCTGAATCTGCGGTTCGAGTTCAAGAATTTTCGCAACAGCCACTGGCAGGTGTCGGAGTGCCTGCAACTCGGCAAATTCGCGCGCCTCGTCAAGCCGGCCACGCAGCTTGGCAAAAATCAGTGTCAGCAAATAGAGCGAAGCGAGCTGGGTGGTGAAGGCCTTGGTCGAAGCGACGCCGATCTCGGGGCCGGCGCGGGTCACGAAGCGCAGGCGGTTCTCGCGCACCAGGGACGATTCGGGCACGTTGCAGATGCACAAGGTGCGCGTCATGCCACGCGCCTTGGCATACTGTAGCGCGGCCAGTGTGTCGGCCGTCTCGCCGGACTGCGACAGGGTGACGACCAGCGTATCCGGGTCGGCCACCGATTCGCGGTAGCGGTATTCGCTCGCCACTTCGACCGTACACGGCACCCCGGCGATCTCCTCGAGCCAGTAGCGAGCGACGAGACCTGCGTGATAGCTCGTGCCGCAGGCGATGATCAGCACCTGGCGCACGCCGTCTAACACCTCGGCACAGGCAGAACCGAACAGCCCTGGCTGGATGCTACGCGCCGTGGCCAGCATTTCCAGGGTATTAGCCAGCGCCACCGGCTGCTCAAAGATTTCCTTTTGCATGTAGTGGCGGTACTGGCCGAGTTCGACGGCGTCGGCCGAGAGATGCGATTCGCTGACCTGGCGCTCGACCGGCGTGCCGTCGACGCGGGTAATGCGGTAACCCGTGCGGGAGAGTTCGGCGCAGTCACCATTATCGAGATAGACGATGCGCCGCGTGACCTGGATCAACGCCGAGGCATCCGACGCGGCGTAATGCCCGTGCTCGGCCAAGCCGAGCAGGAGCGGCGACCCCTCGCGCGCCACGACGATGCGCTCGGGTTCGGCCTCGCGCAGCGCGGCGATGGCATAAGCGCCCTGCAGTTGCGCGATCGCCGCGCGCACGGCGGAGAAGAAATCGGGCTGGCTGCGCAGTTCGAAAGCAATCAGGTGCGCGACGACTTCGGTGTCGGTATCCGAGGTAAACACATAGCCCGCGTGCTGCAGGCGGGCACGCAACTCCTCGTGATTTTCGATGATCCCGTTATGCACCACCGCCAGGCCGTCGGAAATGTGCGGGTGCGCATTGCGCTCGCAAGGCACGCCGTGCGTTGCCCAGCGCGTGTGGGCAATGCCCGTCTTGCCGGCAGCGTGTGTCTCGTCAACCTGCGCCGTCAGTTCGGAGACCCGCCCAACGGCACGCAGGCGCCGCAGCCCGGAGGCATCGATCAGCGCCAGACCGGCTGAATCGTAGCCGCGGTATTCGAGCTTGCGCAGCCCTTCGAGGAGTTGGGGAACGATATCGCGGTCAGCGACCGCAGCAACAATGCCACACATAGAATTATCCCTGAGCGTTACGTTATTTCTTAGTTTTCACCGGGCGCGTCCAGCCCGGCACGGAGACTTGTCTGGCTCTCGAGAGCGTCAGCGTATCGGCCGGCGCCTCACGGGTCAGCGTCGTTCCCGCCCCAATTGTCGCCCCCCGACGCACAACAACCGGCGCGACGAGCTGGGTATCCGAACCGATGAACGCGTCGTCCTCGATCACTGTCTTGTGCTTACTGGCCCCGTCGTAATTGCAAGTAATCGTGCCCGCACCGACGTTCACCCGCGAACCGATTTCTGCATCCCCGAGATAAGCCAGATGATTGGCCTTAGAATGCGCGGCGATCGTGCTCTTTTTCACCTCGACGAAGTTGCCGATATGCACATCCTCCGCCAGCACCGTCCCAGGCCGCAGCCGGGCATAAGGCCCGATCCGCCCATCCGGCCCGACAACCGCGTCCTCAATGTGGGTATAGGCGGCAAGCCGTGCGCCAGCGCCGATGCGCGCATTCTTGATGACGCAGTAGGGGCCAACTTCGACGGCCTCGGCAAGCTCAACCGTGCCTTCGAAGACACAGCCGACATCAACAAAGACGTCCCGTCCGCAAGTCAGGGTTCCACGCACATCAATTCGCGCCGGGTCGGCCAAATGCACACCTTGTTCGAGAAGCCGCTCTGCCGTGTTTCGCTGCGCAATGCGCTCGAGTTCTGCGAGCTGCACTTTGCTATTCACCCCGAGCACCTCCCAGGCTTCAGACGGCTGGGTTGTGCGCACTGGCACGCCATCGGCAACAGCCATTGCCACAAGATCGGTCGCAAGATACTCGCCCTGTGCGTTATCGTTCGACAGGCGCGTGAGCCAACCGACCAGGCGATCTGTCGGAAAGACCATGATGCCTGTATTGATCTCGCGGACTGCACGCTCTTCAGGCGTCGCGTCTTTCTGCTCGACGATGCGCGCCACCGTACCATCAGTACGGCGAACAATCCGCCCGTAGCCGGTGGGGTCGTCGAGTTCGACAGTAAGTACAGCCAGCCCATCCTGTGCGGCCGCGAGCAATCGCTTAAGCGTCTCGGATCGGATCAGCGGCACATCGCCATAGAGCATCAGAGTCGCCCCACCCGGCGTAACGTGGGGCATCGCTTGCTGTAATGCGTGCCCGGTCCCGAGTTGGGGAGACTGCAAAGCCCAGTGGAGATCAGAATCCGGGAAAGCCGCGCGCACGACATCGCCGCCATGCCCAAAAACAACGCTCAAGGAGGCCGGCGCAAGCGAGCGCGCGGTATCAATAACGTGACCGAGCAACGGTTTTCCGGCTATGGAATGGAGCACCTTGGGCAGGTTGGAATGCATACGCTTGCCTTGTCCGGCAGCGAGAATGACGATATTCATGAAGTTAATTCGGAAAGTAAACAGAGGGCGATGCGTCATCGCCCCATAAAACAATCAGGCCCGCTCTTCCTGGCCTGAGAGGATGTCACCGAGCAACTGCTTGCCCTTGGGAGAGACAAACCAGTGCAGGATATTCTTGTCATTGATCCGCGTTTCGATAATCCCCTGGCTTTTGAGCACCGTCAGCCGCGTACTGACCACTTCGCGCGCCAAGCCGGTCTGCTCCGTGAGGCCCGCAAGATTTCCATAAACGTAAGGCTCGGCAGCAAGCGCTCGCAGGAGTTCGACATCGTTGTAAGACAAAGACTCTCTAACCGGTTCAGGGCGCGGTGTGGGAACTTCAACCGACGGCACCGCAACGGGCGCGCTCTCGCTAACAGCCGCCGACTGAACATCCTGGCGCTGCTTGAGCGCCGCCACTTCACGCTTCATCTGGTCTACCTGACCGAGCAACCGATTCGCAACGTTTTCAAAAAGACGCCGCGAGGCGACGACGTAAATCAGACAAAACCCGGCGAAGACAAAAAAGTCGACCGGACGCGTTCTTGGCGCCTCGAGCAAATTGCTCGAAATCATGTTGAGAAACAGTGGGACGGTCAGCGCAGCAATCACCCCAAGCACGGGGTACCTTATCCACTCCCGACGCGCACTGCCATCCCCTTGGCGCTCACTCAGAAAAAAGTTGGCCACCCCGCCAAGCAGGCCGGCCGCGATCATAATCAGAAATATCAGCAACATGTGCCCGTCCAGGGAGGTCGACAGCGCCGTCACCTGCATGGATTTCTGTAATTCGGGATTCATTGTTTTCCCCCCCGCTGAACAGCCGCTACTATGCCATAGCCGGGCACGAAGCTAAAGCCGCCAAACACGCAGCCCCCGGTTTTTCAAGAAAAAAACGCCGGGCATGCCCGGCGTCCTTCGTTTCAAGCCCTTCGCATCAGCGCGGCAGAGCACTCTCCCTGCCCATCAGGAAAGCATCGACCTCACGGGCGCATTGCCGCCCTTCACGGATTGCCCAGACGACGAGCGACTGCCCCCGACGGGCGTCACCGGCAGCAAACACCTTTGGTACATTGGTTGCGTAACATCCTATCCCATCGGTTGTTGCCTTGGCATTGCCTCTGCCGTCTTTCTCGATACCGAAAGCGTCGAGCAACCCGGCAACCGGATTAAGGAAGCCCATCGCCAGGAAAACGAGGTCGGCTTTGAGCGTTTCCTCACTGCCCGGCACTTCGCTCATCTGGCCATTTTTCCATTCAACCTGGATCGTGCGGAGCGCTTTAAGCACTCCTTTCTCACCAAGAAACTCCTTGGTCCCAATGGCAAAACGGCGCTGCGTCTCACCCTCAAGATGAGACGACGAGGTACGCATCTTGAGCGGCCAGTAAGGCCAGGTCAGCGGCCGATTCTCAACTTCCGGTGGCTGCGGCATCAGTTCCAGCTGAGTCACCGAGGCGGCTCCCTGGCGATAACTTGTGCCAACGCAATCCGAACCGGTATCGCCGCCACCAATCACCACCACGTGCTTGCCCTTGGCGCTGATCGGATTGGCCTTGCCGCCTGCGACCGCTTTGTTTTGCGGAATCAGAAATTCGAGCGCGGCATAAACGCCCTTGAGTTCACGCCCGGGAACCGGCAGATCGCGCGGCACTTCCGAACCGGCGGCCACGATCACGGCATCGAAATCCTTCACCAACTGTTCGGCTGCCACGTGCTCGGTCGCATCGTAAGCCACCCCGGCCGGCAAGGCTTTGCACCCCACCATGACCTTGGTCTTGAAGACCACGCCCTCGGCTTCCATCTGTTCGACGCGTCGGGCGATCAAGGACTTGTCCAGCTTGAAGTCCGGGATCCCGTAGCCGAGCAGGCCGCCTGGGCGGTCGTTTTTCTCGAACACCGTCACGCTATGGCCGACGCGCGCCAATTGCTGGGCCGCAGCAAGGCCGGCCGGCCCAGAACCGACGATCGCCACCGTCTTGCCGGTCTTGACCTTGGGTGGCCGCGGAACGATCCAGCCCATCTCCCAGCCCTTATCGACGATGGCATGTTCGATCGACTTGATCCCCACCGCTTCGCCCTCAATGTTCAGCGTACACGCTGCCTCGCAGGGTGCCGGGCAGATGCGGCCGGTGAAATCCGGGAAGTTGTTGGTCGAATGCAACACCTCCAGCGCCTCCTGCCACTGGCCGCGGAAAACAAGATCATTCCAGTCGGGGATGACATTGTTCACCGGGCAGCCGTTGTTGCAGAACGGAACGCCGCAGTCCATGCAACGCGCCCCCTGGGTCTTCGCCTGGTCATCATTGAGCGTAGTGACGAACTCCCGGTAATGCTTCAGTCGCGCCTTGGGCGGCTCATAGGCCTCCGACAGGCGGTCAAATTCCATGAATCCGGTTGGCTTTCCCATTTATGCTGTCTCCAATTGCTTTTGCGCGGCCATTTCGCTCAGCGCGCGACGGTATTCGTGCGGCATCACCTTGACGAAACGGGCACGGAAAGTAGCCCAGTCGTCGAGAATCCGGCGCGCTTGCGGGCTGCCGGTCTGATCGGCGTGCTTCTCAATCAAGCCCTTGAGCAGGGCCTCATCAGCCATACCGAGATGGCGCACGTCAACCTTACCGTGGCTCTCGAGTTCGTCGCCCGAGGCGCTGCCCTGGCGGGCCGCGATTTCTTCCTCAACCGGTTCCAGGGCCACTTGCGCCATGTTGCATCGTGTCGAGAACGTCCCTTCTTCATCGAGCACATAGGCCACGCCACCCGACATGCCAGCAGCAAAGTTACGACCTGTCATGCCGAGGACGACGACCGTCCCGCCAGTCATGTACTCGCAGCCATGGTCACCCACGCCTTCGACGACCACCGTCGCCCCGGAATTGCGCACCGCAAAGCGCTCGCCGGCTACGCCTGCGAAAAAGGCCTCGCCCTCGATTGCCCCGTAAAGCACGGTATTGCCGACGATGATGTTGCGCGTCGTCTCACCGAAAAAGTCGGCATTCGGGCGAACAATGATGCGTCCACCGGAAAGACCTTTGCCAACATAGTCATTTCCTTCGCCGATCAGATCCATGGTCACACCATGCGCTAGGAAGGCGCCGAAACTCTGACCGGCCGTACCGTTGAGGGTGACATGAATGGTCTCGTCAGGCAGCCCAGCAAACCCATATTTTTCGGCGACCTTCGACGACAGCATCGCACCCACCGTGCGGTTGGCATTGCGGATCGGCAGATTGATACGTACCGCCTTGCCTTTGTCGAGTGCCGGTCTGGCAAGGTCGATCAACTGATTATCCAGCGCCTTGTCCAAACCATGGTCCTGCTCGCCGGAGTGCTGCAAGGGCTCACCCGACGGATTGGCCGGACGATGGAAGATGCGGCTGTAATCGAGCCCCTTGGCCTTCCAGTGCGAAACGCCCTTCCTCATGTCGAGCAGATCGCTGCGCCCGATAATCTCGTCAAGGCGACGCACCCCAAGTTGCGCCATCAATTCGCGCAATTCTTCGGCGATGAAGAAGAAGAAATTGACGACGTGCTCCGGCTGGCCGGTGAATTTACGGCGCAACACCGGATCCTGTGTCGCGACCCCAACCGGACAGGTATTCAGGTGACACTTGCGCATCATGATGCAGCCCTGGACGACCAGCGGCGCAGTCGCAAAACCGAATTCGTCCGCCCCGAGCAACGCACCGATCAGCACATCGCGACCGGTCTTGATCTGCCCGTCGACTTGCACCCGCACGCGACCACGCAAACGATTGAGAACCAGCGTTTGTTGCGTCTCGGCCAGGCCCAACTCCCACGGCGAGCCGGCGTACTTGATTGACGACAAAGGACTTGCCCCCGTCCCACCGTCATGACCGGCGATTACCAGGTGATCGGCCTTGGCCTTGGTCACGCCGGCAGCCACCGTACCGACACCGACCTCGGAGACCAGTTTGACTGAGATCGAGGCCTTGCTGTTGGCGTTCTTGAGGTCGTGGATCAACTGTGCCAGATCCTCAATCGAGTAGATGTCGTGATGCGGCGGCGGAGAGATGAGGCCGACACCTGGCACCGAATGACGAAGGAAACCGATGTATTCGGACACTTTGTGCCCAGGCAACTGCCCGCCTTCGCCCGGTTTGGCGCCCTGTGCCATCTTGATCTGCAACTGGTCGGCATTGACCAGATATTCGCTCGTCACACCGAAACGGCCGGAGGCAACCTGCTTGATCGCCGAGCGCAGGCTGTCCCCCTCCTTCAGCTCGTAATCGCGTTCAACTCGCCCTTTTCCAAGGACATCCGAGACCAGCTGACCCGCCTTGACCGGTTTGAAACGCGCCGGATCCTCGCCACCCTCACCGGTATTCGACTTCCCGCCGATACGGTTCATGGCAATAGCCAGCGTGGTATGCGCCTCGGTCGAGATCGAGCCCAGCGACATGGCACCGGTCACAAAACGCTTGACTAGGTCTTTGGCGGACTCAACCTCGTCGAGGGGGACCGCCGGGCCGAATGGCTTGATTTCGAACAGGCCGCGCAGGGTCATGTGCCGTTGCGACTGATCGTTGATGATCCGGGCATATTCCTTATACGTCTCGAATTTGCCCGCGCGCGTCGAATGCTGCAGCTTGGCAATCGCATCCGGCGTCCACATGTGCTCGTCACCGCGGACTCGGAAAGCGTATTCGCCGCCGGCATCCAGCATCGTGGCCAACACCTGATCGTCACCGAAGGCCTGCCTGTGCAGGCGAATAGCCTCTTCCATGACTTCAAAGACGCCCACCCCTTCGATCTGCGACGACGTGCCGGTGAAGTATTTGTCGACCATTTTCTTCTGCAGACCGATGGCCTCGAAGATCTGCGCGCCGGTGTAGGACATGTAGGTCGAAATACCCATTTTGGACATGACCTTGAGCAAGCCCTTGCCGATGCCTTTAACGAAGTGCTTGACAGCTTTTTCGCGCGATTCCGCATCCTCTCCGGCCAATTGCTGGATCGTTTCCAGAGCCAAGTAGGGATGCACCGCCTCGGCGCCATAGCCGGCGAGCGTAGCGAAGTGATGGACTTCGCGCGCCGAACCGGTTTCGACGACCAGACCGGCACGGGTGCGCAACCCCTTCGTCACCAAATGCTGATGCACCGCCGACGTCGCCAGCAGCGCCGGGATGGCGACATGATCCTTGTCCAGGAAACGGTCAGAAACAATCAGCAGACCGCAGCCACGCTCGACGGCATCCTGGGCCTCGGCACACAGCGAAGCCAGTCGCGCTTCGACCCCCTCCTTGCCCCAGGCCAACGGATAGCAGACGTTGAGTTCCGCCGACCGGAATTTTTCGTCGGTGTAGGCCTCGATATTGCGCAGTTTGGCCATATCCCCCTGGGTCAGCACCGGCTGCGAAATCTCCAGCCGGTACGGGGGGTTGATTTCGTTAATCCCGAGCAGGTTGGGCTTCGGCCCGATGAACGAAACGAGCGACATCACCAACTGCTCGCGGATCGGATCGATCGGCGGATTAGTGACCTGGGCGAAAAGCTGACGGAAGTAATTGAACAGCGTCTTGTTCTTCGCCGACAGCACCGCCAGCGGCGAATCGTTGCCCATCGACCCGATCGCTTCCTCGCCGCTCTTGGCCAGCGGGTCAAGAATGATCTTGAGGTCTTCCTGCGTATAGCCAAACGCCTGCTGGCGGTCGAGCAAGGTCGTCGGCATAACCGGGGCTTCCGCATCGGCAGGCGCCGGAAGCTCGTCGATCTTGATGTTGATGCGGGAGATCCACTCCTGATAGGGCTTTTGCCGCGCCAGCGTTTCCTTGAGTTCAAGGTCGTCGATGATTCGCCCCTGGTCGAGGTCGATCAGGAACATCTTGCCAGGTTGCAGACGCCATTTCTTGACAATCTTCTCGTCCGGGATCGGCAGCACACCGGCTTCCGATGACATCACGACCATGTCGTCGTCAGTCACCAGATAACGTGCCGGACGCAGTCCGTTTCGGTCGAGCGTGGCGCCGATCTGGCGGCCGTCGGTGAAAGCCACTGCCGCCGGCCCATCCCAGGGCTCCATCATCGCCGCGTGGTATTCGTAGAAGGCTCGCCGCTTCTCGTCCATCAACGTATGCGCTTCCCAAGCCTCAGGGATCAGCATCATCATTGCATGCGCCAGCGAGTAGCCACCCATTACCAAAAGTTCGAGAGCGTTGTCGAACGATGCGGTATCGGATTGCCCCGGGTAGATCAACGGCCAGATCTTGTCGAGATCCGCACCGAGCAGTGGCGACCAGGTACCTTTCTCACGCGCCCGCATCCAGTTGTAATTGCCGCGCAGAGTGTTGATCTCGCCGTTGTGAGCGATCATCCGGAACGGATGCGCCAACGGCCAGGTCGGGAAAGTGTTGGTTGAGAAACGCTGGTGCACTAAGGCCAGCGCCGAGACCACCCGCGGGTCCTGCAGATCAAGGTAATACTGGCCGACCTGATCGGCAAGCAACAATCCCTTATACACCACGGTACGCGCCGACATTGACGGCTGGTAGAACTCCTTGCTGTGCTCCAGCCCGAGCGCGCGAATGGCGTTCGCGGCACGGCGCCGGATCACGTACAGCTTGCGCTCAAGGGCATCGGTAACCATCACGTCAGTGCCGCGGCCAATGAAAATCTGGCGAATCACTGGCTCGCGTTCGCGTACTGCCGGCGACATCGGCATGGTCCGATCAACCGGGACATCCCGCCAGCCCAGAACTACCTGCCCCTCGGCCCGCACTGCGCGCTCGATTTCCTCCATACAGGCCAGGCGCGACGCGGATTCCTTGGGCAAAAAAACCATCCCCACCCCATAATCGCCAGCGCGCGGCAGCACAACGCCCTGCACCGCCATCTCGGCTCGGAAGAAAGCATCCGGAATCTGGATCAGAATGCCGGCGCCATCCCCCATCAGCGGGTCAGCCCCCACGGCACCGCGGTGATCCAGATTTTTCAGAATCAGCAGCCCTTGGTCAATGATTGAATGGCTCTTTTTGCCTTTAATGTGCGCCACAAAACCGACGCCACAGGCGTCGTGCTCATTGGCCCGGTCGTATAGACCTTGCTCTTCGGGTAGTGCCGAATCCATCACGTTCGCATCCTCACAAAACAGTGACACTAAAAAAACCACCTCTCAGTCGAAAAGGCCACATTGGGGCCAGTCTGCTCTTATCGATGGGCGATCTTTGAGTCTATTAGCAATCTCCTATCGATTCAATCATTTAGATGCACCATATTAGTGCAAAGGCGCATCAAAACAGTGCAAAAATCGCACGTGCCAAAAAAAATTGCACATATGGCCACCAACATGCGAAAGACGGGCTCCCTACCCATCCGCAGCGTGCTATTCCCCTAATAAGAGTAGCTTTTTTCGCGAGGGGCATCATGCTAAAGTAGCCAGCGGTGCCAAAAGGCTATCAAAAGACCTTGCATGGTTACCACTCCCTGCCCAGACAAGTCCGCAGCACGCAGAAGAACAGGCCGGGAGGCTGCACGCTCGCTTCAAGGCACAACAGATGCACCGCCACTAAGGGGAGGGGCTCAAACGCGACTTTGCGCGTGAGCAGCCAGTTATCAACTTATAGAAAACAAAGGATGGAGAACCGAATGCCATTGACTATCGGAATACCGCGAGAGGTCTTCGCCGGCGAAAAACGCGTTGCGACCGTTCCTGAAGTCGTCGAAAAACTGATCAAGCTAGGTTTCAAGGTCGTCGTTCAATCCGGCGCCGGGGATCAGGCCAACTGCAGCGACGACAGCTATCGTCAAGCAGGAGCCGAGATCATTGCTGATGCCGCCGGGCTCTGGGCAAATTCAGACCTCGTCTTCAAGGTTCGCGGACCGAGCAGCGAAGAAATTGCACTGATGCGCGAAGGAGGCACACTGATCTCCTTTATCTGGCCAGCCCAGAACCCCGAATTGATGCAGCAACTGGCCGCCAAGAAAGCCACCGTACTGGCAATTGACTCCTTGCCACGCCAACTCTCCCGTGCACAGAAGATGGACGCGCTGACCTCGATGGCGGGCATCAGCGGCTACCGTGCCGTAATCGAGGCCGCCAACGCCTTTGGCCGGTTCTTCAATGGCCAGATCACTGCTGCGGGCAAAGTCCCTCCAGCCAAGGTCTTTATCGCTGGTGCCGGTGTCGCGGGACTGGCCGCCATCGGAACGGCCGCCAACCTGGGCGCCATCGTGCGCGCCAACGATACGCGCGCCGAAGTTGCCGACCAGGTCAAGTCGCTCGGCGGTGAATTCGTCAAGGTTGATTATGAAGAAGAAGGCTCTGGCGGCGGCGGATACGCCAAGGTCATGAGCGAAGGCTTCCAGCAGGCACAGCGTGAAATGTACGCCAAGCAAGCCAAAGAAGCCGACATCATCATTACTACGGCACTGATTCCTGGCAAACCCGCCCCCAAACTGATCACGGCCGAGATGGTACAAAGCATGAAGCCGGGCAGCGTTATCGTCGACATGGCCGGCGAACAGGGCGGAAACTGCGAATTGACCGTCCCCGGTGAAGCTGTCGTTCGCCATGGCGTGACCATCATTGGCTACACCGATCTGCCCAGCCGACTGGCCAAGCAGTCATCGACCCTCTACGCCAACAACCTGCTCCGACTCACCGAAGAGCTTTGCAAGACCAAGGACGGCAACATCGACGTCAATATGGAAGACGACGCGATCCGCG
>CAZHFS010000065.1:0-11509 GCA_964531885.1 uncultured Propionivibrio sp. | reverse complement strand
CGGCGCTTGACGTCGATCGCGGCGACCAGCGGCGAATAGGTCTGGAAGGTACGCTCGACGCCTTCGCCCGACGAAATCTTACGGACGATGAAGCTCGAGTTCAGGCCACGGTTACGCTTGGCGATAACCACGCCTTCGTAGGCCTGCAGACGCTCACGGGAACCTTCCTTGACCTTGACCTGGACGACGACGGTGTCGCCCGGGGCAAATTCGGGGATGGTCTTGCCCAGACGGGCAATTTCTTCTTGCTCGAGTTGCGCAATCAGATTCATTGTTAAGACTCCTTTTTGGTTTCCTGACCGCATTGCTCCTGAAACTGCACCAGGAGTTGCGTTTCCTCTTTCGACAGTATCCGCCCCGCCAACAACTCGGGGCGTCGCTGCCAGGTTCGCCCTAACGCCTGCTTGAGGCGCCAGCGACGAATCTGCTCGTGGTGCCCGGACAATAACACATCCGGCACCCGCCGGCCTGCATACTCCTCAGGCCGCGTATAGTGGGGGCAGTCCAGCAAACCCGCCACGAACGAATCCTCACTCGCCGAGGCGGCATCTCCCAGCACGCCCGGCAATTGCCGTACGACGGCATCCAACAACGCCATCGCCGGGAGTTCGCCGCCCGAAAGCACGAAATCCCCGATCGAGATTTCCTCATCGACGCAGCGTTCGATCAAGCGCTCGTCGACCCCTTCATAGCGCCCACACAGGAGCACCACACCTTCCTGCCCGGCCATCTCGGCAAAGCGCATCACCCGCGCATGCGTCAGCGGCGCGCCTTGCGGCGAAAGATACACCACCCGACTCGCCGCAACGCCCTGCGCTGCCTGGCGCGCCTTGGCGGCGCCGATCGCCGCCTCGAGCGGTGCCGGCAACATCACCATCCCCGGGCCACCACCGTACGGCCGGTCATCGACCGTGCGATGCACATCCTGCGTAAAATCGCGCGGATTACAAAAATCCAGCGACCAGCGCCCTTCCTCCAACGCCCGCCGCGTTACCCCTGACTGGGTAATCGCCACGAACATCTCGGGAAACAGGGTCACCACATCAGCAACCAACGCCGGCCCGGTCACCCGCCCACGCACCAGCGAACTCACCAGTCGGTTTCCCACTCGACACGCACCCGGCGTGCCGTCAAATCCACATCCAGCACGACCGCCCCGACAAAAGGCAGCAGTTGTTCCTGCCCTTCGCCATCCCCGACGCGCAAGACGTCGTTGGCCGCCGTTTCGATCAGCCCGAGCACGCGCCCAAGCGACTGATCCTTGGTATTCACCACCTCCAGACCAATCAAGTCGGCCCAGTAGTACTCATCTTTCGCCGGCTCGGGCAGCATCGCGCGCGGCGCGCCGACCAGCAAACCATCGATGGCTTCTGCTGCATTCCGGTCATCCGCCCCGGCAAACTGCACAATCCACGCATCACCGTGCGCCCGGCAGCGTATCAAGCGCTGCATGCGCCAGGCTTCCGGTGGTTCGCCCTCGCGGCCGAGCCACCAATATTTCAAACGTCCCCAGGAATCAGGATCGTCGGCAAAGGGATGCAGCCGCACCGCACCGCGCAACCCGTAGGCTCCGACAATCTTCCCGAGAACGACAATGTCGGCCGCAACCTCAGGTTGGGCCGACATGGACGAGGGTACTTCAGTCAAGCGTCGAACGTGCGCTTCAGGCGGCGACCGGCGCTGCCACCTTCTTCACCAGACGGGCGACCGTCGGCGAGAGCTGGGCACCGTTCTGCTGCCAGTAGGTCAGACGATCGGCGGCAATGCGCAGACCCTCTTCCTTTTCCGAAGCGATCGGGTTGTAGAAGCCGATACGCTCGATGAAACGGCCGTCGCGACGGGTACGGGAGTCAGCCACCACCACGTTGTAGAACGGACGCTTCTTGGCGCCACCGCGGGCGAGTCGAATAACAACCATAGGATCTCTATTCCCGATTCAGAAAAAGGGCGAGATTATAACAAGAAAGCACGAAAAAACAAGCCGCTACTTCAGCGCCCCAATTGGGCATGCAGAAACACGCCGCCTTTATCCCATGATCATCATCTCGGCAGCGCTTACCGTGAACAATGTCACACCTGAAACGCATTGCCACAGTCTATACTCGAATTGATCTTCATTATCACCCAGCCGTGACCAAGTGACCACGACACCAACCATTTCGATGATTGATCAAACGAGCACCGCACCAAGGATCGGCAAGATCCTCGCCTGGTTCGACACCCCGCGCGCCGAACGGCTAAGCGAGGAAATCGCCAATCTGCAGCAACAACTCGACGCCCTGATTTCTTGCGCCGCCCCCCCGCAACAGCGACTGACCGCACTTGACGCTTTCTACCAGCGCATCATCGACGATCTGGAGCAAGCCACCCCCACGCTGACAAGCACCCCGCCCCCGTTAAGCCGCAAACAAAAAGCCCTGCTGCGCAGCGTCCAGGACACGCTCCTGACCTTCGCCCACGCCCTGCTCGACAGCCTCGACAGCGTAAACACCCACCTCGTGCGCGGACTTGGCCAACCGGCCGAACGGTCTCTGTGGCGGGCCGCGCACATCCTCTACCGGCACTACCTGCTAAGCGCGCTCGTCGCCGCCCCCGCCGGGCGCGACCTCTGGCTTGAACTCCACCGCACCTTCAACCTCGCCCAAAACCTGCACCTCGCCGAGGCGCGACCTGAGCCAGAGGGCCAGAGCATACGTGACGCCTACCTCACGCCGATCTTGCTTTCCTGCGCCCTACCCGCATCGCTCAATGCTTACGAAGTTCGCTTCGTTGCCCAATACCTCGCCCAATCGTCGCAATTGGCCGACCCGCCCGACGAAACCGTTCCCGCATTCAGGATTGATCCGTCGCGTGACTCCCCCTTCCAGGCCGCCGACCGCAAACAGCCTGCGGCCGACGACACCGCTGAAAGCCTGCAGCTCTCCTTCCGCAGGCTCTGCGCGCGCCTGGTGGCACAAGAAAGCGCTATCGCCAATGGCATCCCCCCCGAACAACTCGGGCTTCCCGTTTTTGCCGCGACGGCCCCCGGCCGTCAACTCATGCGAAAGCTAGCCATCCGCTGGAATGCCCCGGCAAAACGCCGCTTCCCTCGCCGCCGCCAAGGCTACCGCTGCCAAATCATTTCCGGCCTGGAAACCCTCATTAAAACCCTTCACCAGCAGGACGCTCCCAGCCCTCATGACGCCCAGTGGATGGTTATCAACGAAAGCCCCGACGGCTGCGCCATCATGCACATCTCGGGAAAAACAGGCGACCTCTCTGTTGGCGACATCGCAGCGATACGCACCGAAACCGGGACGAACTGGCAAATTTGCCTGGTCCGCTGGATCCAGTCCGAGCACTCTGAGCACTTCGAGGCCGGCCTGCAGATTCTTGCCGCATCCGGCACCCCCGCCACGCTTATCCGACACGAACAGCGCGCTGACAACTCCCCGCACGGCGTAATCATCCTCCCAGCCATCCCACCATTGCGGGAAACGCAAACCCTCATCGCGCCAGCGGGCTGCTTACCCGAAACCCCGAGCCGGTTTCTGCTGCTCATCGAAAGGAACAACCTCGAGATCCGGGAGATGTGCAGCACATCCCTCGATGAGTGCAGCGACCATTTTGACGCCTTCAGCATTGCGGACGACGAAATCGCTCAACCGGACTGAGCCTCTCACTTGCGCGAACAAACCGGCAATGTCGCCGCCACCAAGCCACCCAGCAGAATGATCGCCCAGGACAGATACAGCCAGAGCAGAAAAACGGGAACGATGGCAAATGCCCCGTACAGCACAAAAAGACTCGGCATTGAGCCAACGTAGAACGCGAACCCCTTCTGCAGCAAGAAAAACCCAAAGGCCGCCGATACGCCACCGGCCAGCGCATCCCGCATACGCACCGGGGTATTCGGCACAAAACCGTAGACTGCTGCGAAACAAAGAGCAGCGACCAGCAAGCCCCCCGTGCGCAGAGCCAGGCCGCCACCTCCTTCCGGACGCACCAGATGAATGGACAGCGACACCGCCTCATACACCAGCGTGACCAGCGCCAGGATAACCAGCGGCCAAAGACTCAACGCCACAAGACACAGACCGAGTGGACGCCACCACTTCGAGGGGACCGAAACGCACCAGATTTCGTTCAGCGCTCGTTCAACGCTGGTCACAAGAAAAAGTATGGTCACCACTAAACCGAGCGCCCCCAAAGCGGTCATACTCACCGCATTACGCGAAAAGGAGAGTACGTACTCGACTATCTGGGCACCGCTGCGCTCGGGCAGCAAACTGCGGGCAACGAACCGGTCGGCATCTGCCATATAGGACTCGAAGCCCGGAATCGCTGACAGCACACCAAACGTTACCGCAACAAGCGGAACGAGGGAAAACAGGGTCTGGTACGCCAGACTGGCACTGAGCTGGTCAAAATCCTCCGCCACAAAACGGCGCAGAACCGTGCGCACTACTCTCAGCAAGTAGCAAACCGTCGCTTTCATGACACCCATGATAGCCTGTCTTCATTCTCTCTCAGATTATATTTGCATGACCTCACGTACCGCATACCTGATTACCAGCACAAGCCTGATCGCCCTGATCCTGCTGTGCCTTGCCTGGGAGCTTCGCCTCGCCCCGATCCACCCTGGCGGCTCATGGCTGGCGCTCAAGGCAGTGCCTCTGCTTATCCCGCTCAGAGGCATCCTGGCCGGCCGCCGCTACACCTTCCAGTGGTCGACGATGTTCATCCTTATCTACCTCTGCGAAGGCGTCGTCCGCGCCATGACCGACCATGGCCCAAGCCAATGGCTGGCTGTGATCGAAACACTGCTTTCCTCCGCTTTTTTCTGCTGTGCAATTGCCTACGTCCGTCTGACTCGCTCCTCCCAGAAATAAGAAGGGCGCGCCGACTGGCGCGCCCTTCTTTCGATCCTTGCCGCCCGCGGCTTATGACAATTCGGCCAACACCGTACTGGACGCTGAGACTTTATCCCCGATCACGACCTTAACCTGCGTATCAAGCGGCAGATAGAGATCCACTCGGGAACCAAAGCGAATGAAGCCATAACGCTGCCCGGCGGTCAGCGCCGCGCCCGGCTCAACGTAGTTAAGAATACGCCGCGCCACGAGTCCTGCGATCTGCACGCAGGTAATATCACGCCCATCCTCGGTCTTGAGGTGAAGCGCACACCGCTCGTTCTCTACCGAAGCCTTATCCAGCGCCGCATTGAAAAAAGAGCCTCGGTTGTACCACTTCTGTGCCACGCGGGAGGCGATTGGCGAACGGTTCGAATGCACGTTGAACACGTTCATGAACACGCTGACCTTGAGGGCGCGCCGATTGAGATAGGGATCATCGGCCTCCTCGACAACCACGATACGACCATCGGCTGGAGCAACCACACTCTTCGGCCCACCTGCGATCACCCGCGCCGGATCACGAAAAAACTGTACGCAGAAGATAAAAATCAGCCAGAACGGCAACGACCAGAACCCCGACGACGAGGCAAGCAAAGCCAGCGCCAGTGACAGCGCAATAAACGGCCAGCCCTCGCGGGCAATAAACGGGTGCGGATAGTTCATTGAATTCCTGTAGGAAAAAAAGGGCACACCCTGGATAGAGCACGGGGTGAGGCGCGGGAAAACTCCCGCGACCCCACCCCGGAATCAATCAACCCGACGCTCAGTTCTTGGTCTGATCGACGAGCTTGTTCTTTTTGATCCAAGGCATCATGTCGCGCAGTTTACCACCGACCTGCTCAATCTGATGCTCTGCTGTGAGACGACGACGTGCCGTCATGGCCGGATAGTTGGTCTTGCCTTCCTGAATGAACATCTTCGCGTACTCGCCGGTCTGGATGCGCTTCAGGGCATTGCGCATGGCTTCGCGCGAAGCGGCGTTGATGACTTCCGGCCCGGTCACGTACTCGCCGTACTCGGCGTTGTTCGAGATCGAGTAGTTCATGTTGGCGATGCCGCCTTCGTACATCAGGTCGACGATCAGCTTGAGCTCGTGCAGGCACTCGAAGTAGGCCATCTCGGGCGCGTAGCCGGCTTCGGTCAGGGTCTCGAAGCCCATCTTGACCAGCTCGACGGCGCCGCCGCACAGCACGGCCTGCTCGCCGAAGAGGTCGGTCTCGGTCTCTTCACGGAAGTTGGTCTCGATCACGCCGCCTTTGGTGCCGCCATTGGCTGCGGCATACGACAAGGCGATATCCTTGGCCTTTTTCGAGACGTCCTGATGCACGGCGATCAGCGACGGCACGCCACCGCCCTTGAGGTACTCGGAGCGCACGGTATGGCCGGGCCCTTTCGGTGCGACCATGATCACATCAAGGTCAGCACGCGGCACCACCTGGTTGTAGTGCACATTGAAGCCATGGGCAAACGCCAGGGCAGCCCCCTTCTTGATGTTCGGCTCAACGTCGTTGTAATAGACCGCAGGAATGTTCTCGTCCGGCAGCAGGATCATGACGACATCGGCGCCCTTGACGGCCTTGGCGACTTCCTCAACCTTGAGTCCGGCTTTCTCGGCCTTGCTCCACGAGGCGCCACCCTTGCGCAGGCCGACGGTAACCTTGACCCCCGAATCCTTGAGGTTCTGGGCATGGGCATGGCCTTGCGAGCCGTAGCCGACGATCGTGACCTTCTTGCCTTTGATCAGGGAGAGGTCGGCATCCTTGTCGTAATAGACTTTCATCGTTTTCCTTTCGGTCTTTGGTGCAATTTGAATCCCGAGCGCGGGTCAGACTTTCAGAATGCGGTCGCCGCGGCCGATGCCGCTGACGCCTGTACGTACGGTTTCGAGGATGAGGTCCGTATCGATTGCCTGGATAAAGGAATCGAGTTTGGAACCACTTCCCGTGAGCTCGATGACGTAGGTTGTCTCGGTCACGTCGATGATGCGCCCTCGGAAGATATCGGCCATGCGCTTCATTTCCTCACGGTCCTTGCCGGTGGCGCGGACCTTGATAAGCATCAGCTCGCGCTCGATATGCGCGGCCTCAGAAAGATCGACGACCTTGATGACGTCAATCAGCTTGTTCAGTTGCTTGGTAATCTGTTCAATGACCTCGTCACTGCCATGGGTCACAATGGTCAAACGCGACAATGAGCGGTCTTCTGTCGGCGCCACGGTCAGCGTTTCAATATTATAACCACGCGCCGAAAACAAACCGGCCACACGGGACAATGCCCCCGCCTCATTCTCGAGCAAGATAGAGATGATATGTCGCATGAAAGAGTTCCCTTAAAGCGGTTCGGCCATGATGATTTCGGACAAGCCCTTACCGGCGGCAACCATCGGATAGACGTTGGTCTCGCGCTCGGTACGGATATCGAGGAAGACAAGATCGTCCTTGTGATCGACAAACGCCTTGCGTAGCGCCGGCTCAACCTCTTCCGGGGTATCGACACGGATGCCGACATGCCCGTAGGCCTCGGCCAGCTTGACGAAATCCGGCAAGGAATCCATGTAGGTCTGCGAATAGCGGCCGTTATAGAACATCTCCTGCCACTGCCGGACCATCCCGAGAAAGCGGTTATTCAAGCTGATGATTTTAACAGGCAGGTTGTACTGGCGTGCCGTAGCCAATTCCTGAATGCACATCTGGATCGAACCATCACCGGTGATGCAGGCCACGGGGCGGTCCGGATTGACCATCGACGCACCCAAGGCATACGGCAGGCCAACGCCCATCGTGCCAAGGCCTCCGGAATTGAGCCAACGACGGGGTTTGTCGAACTTGTAATACTGCGCGGCCCACATCTGATGCTGACCGACATCGGAAGTCACGATGGCCTCGCCACCAGTGATCTCCCACAGCTTTTCGATCACGTATTGCGGTTTGATACCGCCATTCATCGAATACTTTAGGCTCTCGCGTGCACGCCAAGCCTCGATTTCCTGCCACCAATCAGCGATATCGGGACGCGCCGACTCTTCCTGGACAAGCCCCAGCATATCGCGCAAGACATCCCGCACGTTGCCAACGATGGGCACATCGACCCGCACCCGCTTGGAGATCGACGACGGATCGATATCGACATGGATGATCTTGCGCGGATGCGACGCAAAATGCGCGGGATCGCCAATCACACGATCATCGAAACGCGCGCCGACCGCCAGCAGCACATCGCAGGTCTGCATGGCCATATTGGCTTCCAGCGTCCCGTGCATCCCCAGCATACCGAGGAACTGCTGGTCGGTACCCGGATACCCGCCCAAGCCCATGAGGGTATTGGTCACCGGAAAGCCGAGCGCCTTAGCCAGCGCCGTCAGTGCGTCAGCGGCATCGGACAGGATGACTCCGCCACCGGTATAGATCACCGGACGCTTGGCCCCGAGCAACAGGTTGACGGCCTTGCGGATCTGCCCCTGATGCCCTTTGACGACGGGGTTATACGAGCGCAGATGCACTTCCTGCGGATACTCGAACTTGCACTTGGCCGCCGTAATATCTTTGGGAATATCAACCACCACCGGGCCAGGGCGACCGGTACTGGCAATATAGAAGGCTTTTTTCATGGTCGAAGCGATGTCCTTGACATCCTTGACCAGAAAATTGTGTTTGACGCAGGGACGGGTAATCCCGATCGTATCGCACTCCTGGAATGCATCCTGACCGATATACGACGTCGGCACCTGGCCGGTGATAACCACCAGCGGAACCGAATCCATGTAGGCCGTGGCAATCCCGGTCACCGCATTGGTGGCCCCGGGTCCGGAGGTCACCAGCGCCACCCCGACACGCCCCGTGGAACGGGAAACCGCATCGGCGGCGTGGACTGCCGCCTGCTCGTGACGAACGAGAACATGCTTGACCGCGTCCTGCTTGAACAACTCGTCGTAAATGTGGAGAACGGCACCGCCCGGATAGCCGAATACGCAGTCGACCTTTTCTTCCTGCAGGCACCTGATTACAATCTCCGCACCGGTCATCATGGTCATTATCCTCACCTCACGAAGCGAAATTCACGAAAAAGCCTATAACATTAGCGCCTGACCACCACTTGGTCAAGTATCGCCTTAAACTGCATCTTTCCGCAATTTGCTTCCAAGAAACATAAAAAAGGATACCGACTCTGGCTAGCTCTCGCGAATTGTCGGAATTTCTCGCCGCAACTGAGCGCCGTGCATTCAAGCAGGCCATGTTCGCGGTGCGCAACGAAGAATCTGCACTCGACATCGTGCAGGATTCGATGATGAAGCTCGCCGAGAAATACGGCGACCGTCCCGCGGAAGAGTTGCCAATGCTCTTTCAGCGCATCATCCAGAACACGATTCGGGATCATTACCGGCGCAGCAAGGTGCGCTCCCTGTGGACAACCCTGCTCTCGGCCTTCGCCCCTGAGGACGAAGAAGCCTACGACCCACTCGAAACTCTTGAGGTCGAATCGGAGTCTTACACGCCGAACACGCCGGAAGCCCAGCTTCAGCAGTCACAAGTTCTTGAAATAATTGAAAAAGAAATAAATAGTTTACCTCTACGTCAACGGGAAGCATTCCTCATGCGTTACTGGGAAGACATGGACGTCGCAGAAACCGCTTCCGCAATGGGCTGCTCAGAAGGCAGCGTCAAAACCCATTGTTCTCGCGCCACCCACGCGCTGGCAGCGGCTCTGAAAGCTAAGGGGATTACGTTATGAATGAACAGCACTTCGCCTTCAAGGTCAGGCAACAACTCAACCGCGGGCTGCACGATCTGAGCCCCGAGACCTTGTCGCGCCTTGCCGCCGCGCGCGAAAAAGCGCTGGCGTGCCAGAAGCAGGCTGAGACCCGCTCTATCCTGGCGACAGCGGGCAGTTTTGTTCATTTCGGCACGGGTCACCAGCGCTTTCGGCACGTCGTCTCTGCCCTTGCTCTCGTTGTTGGCTTAGGCATTGCCGCCTACTGGACAGCCGACCAGCGCATCTCGGAACTCGGCGCCATCGATAGCGCCATGCTGACCGACGAACTTCCGGTGCGCGCGTTCACTGACAAGGGCTTTACCGCATGGTTAAACCGCAACGCGCCGTAGTCGCGCTGATACTGACTCTGACTGCATCGGCCTGGGCGGCAACACCCAGTCCGTCGCTCATTGCGACGCCCCCCCAGCCGAAATGGACCGAACTCACGGTCCAGCAAAAAATCGTGCTTGCCCCACTCAGCGACGAGTGGGACTCGATGGAATACTATCGCCAGAAAAAATGGCTCGGTATCGCCGTCCGTTTTCCTTCGATGACCCCGCAAGAGCAACGCCGCATCCAGGAACAGATGCAGGAGTGGGACAAGTTATCGCCGGAAGAACGGCAGCTTGCGCGCGAAAAATACAAATCCGCCACCCAGCTCCCGGCCGACAAGCGGCAGGAATTGCTGCAAAAGTGGGAGGAATACCAAAACCTGCCTGAGAGCGAGAAGCAAAAGCTCAAGGATGAGTCGGTTGCGACTGAGGCCAAGCCTGTCCAGATCATCAAACCCGCGCCGCGCCCCACCGCCCCCCCTAACAAGGTCTCACCACTGGCTCCGTCCCCCGCGACGGCGGCACGCACGCCGGAGCTGCTGCCAGCCCCTGCACCGATTTCCAATCCGGCCCAGACCCTCGGCGCGCCCACCAGCGCCCCCCTGGAAACGGCGCCCGCTCTGATCCCTGCAGCCCCCCTCTCCCTGCCGGCACCGACGCCCGTGGAACCGCCCGCGCCGCCGCCTGCCGAACCACCACCAACCGCAACCTCCGCCGAGCCGGCACCGAGCCCCCAGGAATCGCAGCCCAGCGGTTCAGCCACGCCCACTTCGCAGCCCTGACCATGCCGGCCCCTCTCGCCCCTCCAGGGCTTGCGCGGCGGCTGGCAGGAATGGCGTACGAAACGCTGCTGCTCTCCGGCGTTGTGATTCTGGCCTTCATCCTCCCGCATGTCCTGATCGGCCACCTCACACATTTCGTCCTGCCGCCCGGGGCACTCTGGGGCCACCTCATCCTGCTGCTGCTTGGCTACTTCGTCTGGTTTTGGACGCACGGCGGACAAACCCTGGCCATGAAAACCTGGGGCGTACGCTTGACCGATAAGGACGGCGCCCCCGTTCATGCAGCCCTGGCCATCTGGCGATTTACGCTTTGCCTGCCCAGCGTCTTACTGGGCGGCATCGGATTATGGTGGGCACTCATCGACAAGGACAGGCAGTTTTTGCACGACCGACTGGCAGGAACCCGCTTGTACCGAACCGAGAAGAAAAGCAAAGAAAACGGCTAAGGAAGCGCTGCAACGATCAGCACATATGAAGCGCAAAGCAGGGCATATAGCGACCAAGGAAAACACAGCGACAGGTGCAGGAAGAAACACCGGGCAGCCGGGCGGCTCGCCCGGTGTAGCCACTGACTCGGCGCAGCCTTGAATTCTGCGCGCTCTCGGCCAAGATTTCGGCCCCCGTCCGCGGCTATGCGCACCACAGGGTAACAGCACGCCACCTGGCACCAGGCCTCACACGCTCCCCGGAAGCAGCTAGCGCCAGCTCAAGAAGGGAAAGCGGCCCATCAGTGGCTCAGCGCCGCTCAACC
>CAZHFS010000064.1:4425-11608 GCA_964531885.1 uncultured Propionivibrio sp. | reverse complement strand
GAAAAACACCGGCCAAATGGTCTGAATGCTCATGAGTTACCAGGATGCCTGCCAGATCATCAGGCGCGAGCCCCAGACGGGCCAAGCGCTCTGTAGTTGTGCGCAGCGGAAAACCACAGTCGACGAGAAGCGCCGTCTCGCCGGCAACGACGGCCAGGGCATTTCCCCGACTGCCGCTACCGAGCGAAGCAAAACGGATCACTTCAGCTGATTGAAAAGCAGCCCGAGAATCTTTTTGGCAGTTTCAGACTGGTCGACCCCACCCTCGTTTGATAGCACCTGGACCGTAGTCAATGCACCGGCATCTTTCACGAAGATACGGTAACGGGTCTTGGTATCGGGCGGCGCGCCCTTCCAGAACGCCAGTTTGTCGAGGAAGCTCTTGTCCTTGGACGTGTTATCGGCTTCCGGGTCAACGTAGCGCACGAAGTACAGCCCCTTGGAACGGTCGCGATCTTCGACGGTGAACCCGACTCGATCAAGCGCCAATCCAACGCGCCGCCAAGCCCGGTCGAACGACTCCTGAACCTCGAGCGTCCCGGCCCCATCACTGCTTCGCGACAACTTTGCCCGATCCGCCGGTTTGTTCTTGGCTACCACGAGTTGTTCCTGCGCTTTTTTCTGGTCTGCACCAAAACGAACCATCAAGCGACGCAGCATTTCTGCTTCCAAATCGGGATCAGGTTCCCGAGGTTGCCACCGAGTCTGATCCTTACCTTCGGACACAAACGTCTCAACCATACCCCGGTGACTGATAAAGATATCGGTCGTCCCAGGCACGACGCCCGGCTCAAGCCGCGTTCTGAATTTATCCCGCTCGGCAGTCGAATAGAGCGAGTCAATCGCTTTTCCAAGCAGGTTGCGGATGAAGTCCTGTTGAATCTGGGCGCGATTTTCCGCCCAATCGGTTTCCATCACACCGGCTTCCGGAATTTCGAGCTTGATGACAAAACCCGTCTCCTGCCAGAACTCCTTGACCTGATCCCAAAGTTCAGCAGGGCGAACTCCGGAAACGACCAGCCAGCGTTGATTTCCGGAGCGCTCGATACGCGTTTTGTCCACCTGCGGCAGAACATTGCTCTGCTGCTGCGCCATCGCCTGCGGCGAACGCTCCTGGCTGTAGGCAGAAAACGTTGCCGTTCCCCTGCCCACAGCATCCGGCACGGCATACCGGTCGTCGCGGGTGGGCGAGGTCAGATCGGGAGGAACCTCCAGGGTCGGCACCTTGGCCTTGCCCGCAGTCTTGTAGTCGATTTTCTTCGATTCGATGCCGATATCGCTGAGGCTAAAACCGCCTGAACAACCAGCCAGGGCAAATGCGACCGCGCAAAGCGAGGCACGCTGGGCAAAACGATTCATCGGAGTTTCCTGAACAACCGTATTAAAAAAAAGCCGAGTCACACGCCAGAACGCTGTCTTTACACCGACTAGGCAAGCAAGCCAGCCTGACGCAGCGCAGCGCGCACGCGCTCGTGGCAATCGCTGGAAAGCGGCGTCAAGGGCAGGCGAACCCCGCCTTCCGGCGAGAGACCAAGCTGATGGCAAGCCCACTTGACCGGAATCGGATTGGCTTCGCAGAACAACTGACGGTGCAGGCCGTGCAGGCGGTAATGAAGTTCCCGCGCCTTGGCAAGGTCGCCTTTGAGCGCAGCCTCGCACATTTCATGCATCAGCCGCGGCGCCACGTTGGCCACCACCGAAATATTGCCCTTGGCCCCCATCAAAATCAGGGAGCACGCGGTCGGATCATCACCGCTATACACCGAGAACCCTTCGGGGGCCCGCGCGATGAGTTCACAGCCGCGATCGATGTTGCCGGTGGCATCTTTGATACCGACGATATTCGGGATTTGCGCCAGGCGCAGTGTCGTTTCGTTGGCCAGATCAGCCACCGTGCGTCCGGGGACGTTGTAGAGGATCACCGGAATATCGACGGCTTCGGCAACGGACTTGAAGTGGCGGTAGAGGCCTTCCTGCGTCGGCTTGTTGTAGTAGGGCACGACGGACAAAGCCGCATCCGCACCGGCGTCTTTTGCGAAGCGGGTCATTTCGATTGCTTCGGAGGTCGAATTGGCCCCGGTACCGGCAATCACCGGGATACGCCCAGCCGCTTGTTCGACAACGGACTTGATCAGCAAATGGTGCTCTTCGACATCCACCGTCGGCGATTCGCCAGTCGTCCCGACCACCACAATGGCATCGGTCCCTTCCTGAACATGGAAGTCGACAAGCTTGCGCATGGCCGGCAAATCCAGGCGGCCGTCCTCATGCATGGGGGTAATAATGGCAACAATCGAACCGGTAATAGGAGTCATGGCAGGCACCAGAAAATTATTAGGGAAGAATTCTAACCGAAGGTGAGCATCCAAGCCATGATAAACGCGGCAGCCATGATTTCGCTGACTTCAAGGCTCAAATCCCGGCAAGCACCCGCAGATGGGCAGCCGCACTGCGCGCCAGCGCAGACTGCACGTAACCACCTTCGAGCACCGACACCACACGACCACGAGCCGACTCCCCGGCTGCCAGCATGAGTTGCTCGGTCACCCAGGCGTAATCCTTTTCGAAAAGACGCATCCCGCCCAGATCATCTTCGTAATGGGCATCGAAGCCGGCCGAAATCAGCACCATTTCAGGAGCGAACTCATGCAGGCGTGGCAGCCACGAGTCGCTCACCATCTGCCGGAAAGCCTCGCTGTCCGTGCCCCCGGGCATCGGCACATTGACCATGTTGAAGGCATCACCTTCAGTGCCGCAATAGGGGAAAAAGGGATGCTGGAACATGCCGACCATCAACACATGGTCGTCTCGGGCAAAACAATCCTCGGTGCCATTCCCATGGTGAACATCGAAATCGACGATCGCCACTCGTGACAGTCCGTGCGCTTTGAGCGCATGCGCGGCAGCAACGGCGACGTTGTTGAAGAAACAAAACCCCATCGCGTAATCGCGTCCGGCATGATGCCCCGGGGGGCGCACACAGCAAAACGCATTCCCGGCCTGCCCCGACATAACCAGATCGACGGCGAGTACGCCCGCTCCTGCGGCCCGCAGGGCAGCCTGCCAAGTGTGCGGATTCATCGCCGTATCCGGATCGAGGTGGGTAATACCTTGCTGCGGCGACAGCCGTTTGAGCCGCTCAAGGTGCGATGCGGTATGCACGCGCATGAGTTGCTCGAAAGTCGCCAGCGGCGCATCGTAAAACGTGAAATAGTGGTCGAGCCCCTGCGCAATCATGTGGTCGCTGATCGCGGCAAGCCGGGACGGCGTTTCAGGGTGCAACTCGCCCATGTCATGCAGGGCGCATTCCCGATGCGAGATAAAGGCCGTACTGGTCACGCTCTTCTCCTGTCCAACCACTACCGATAACGGTGCCGGTTATTGATCCGATGATGCGCTAGAATGCAATGAGGCTTGAACTCCATGGGGCTGCCGGTGGTCGGATTATGTTCTGAAGCCCCTATTTTCGACAACCATGTCCGCTCCTCCTCCCTCAAGCAGCCCAATGACGCTTCCGCTGGAAAGGCAGTTGGCGGAAGTCATCTCCGAGGCCCAGCGCATCGTCCTCGGCAAGGACCAGCAGATCCGTCTGGCCTTAGCTTGCCTGCTCGCGCGCGGCCATCTGCTGATCGAAGACTTGCCCGGGGTGGGTAAAACCACCCTGGCACAGACCTTGGCCCGCCTGCTCGGCCTCGATTTTTCACGCATCCAGTTCACCAGCGACATGCTCCCGGCCGATGTCGTCGGCCTTTCCATTTTCGACCGTGAGCGCAGTGATTTCCGCTTCCTCCCTGGCCCGGTCTTTGTCAACGTCGTCCTGGCCGACGAAATCAACCGCGCCACGCCCAAGACACAAAGCGCACTGCTTGAAGCCATGGAGGAACGCCAGGTAACCGCGGAAGGGCAAACTCGCCCCCTGCCCAGTCCTTTTTTCGTGATTGCCACCCAAAACCCTTCATCCCAGATCGGCACCTTCCCTTTGCCAGAATCGCAGCTTGACCGCTTTCTGATGCGCATCGAACTCGGCTACCCGGATCGCCAAGCCGAACGCACCTTGCTTGAACGCGGGGGACGCCGCGAACACCTGCCAGAATTGACGGCCTGCCTTGCCCCCGAATCCATTGCGCCACTGCAGCAGGCGGCCGCAGCGGTTCATGCCGCGCCGGCCCTATTCGACTACGTACAGGCGTTGCTTGCCGCCACCCGGCACGACCCGCGCTTCGAACATGGACTCAGCCCCCGCGCCGGTCTGGCCTTGCTCGCCGCCGCGCGCGCCTGGGCATTTATTGCCGGCAGATCCATGGTCCTCCCCGAAGATGTCCAAGCCGTTCTACCTAGCGTGGCCGCACACCGATTGAGCCTTGCACAGGGCGAGGGACATGCGCGTCATACCGATATTGACGCGCTCATCCGCGCCACACCACTCCCCTGAGGACGTCACATGCCTGTCGCTACCCGGCCGGCCCCGCTCGCCCGCCGCCTGCGGCTCGGGGCATGGATCGACCAGTGGCTGAACAAACCAGCGGACACACAACGCCCGATCGTTCTCGACGCGCGCCGCATCTATATTTTGCCAAGCGGCGGGGGCATTCTCTTCGCCGTGGCGCTGGTCGTGATGCTGCTTGGCGCGATCAACTACGACCTCGGCCTCGGGCATGCGCTGGTTTTTCTGCTCGTCGGACTGGGGCTCGTGGGCATGGTGCACACTTGGCGCAATCTTCTTGGATTGCACCTCAATCCTGGCCGCGCCGAACCCGTCTTTGTCGGCCAGACCGCGCTCATTCCATGCCTTGTCGAAAGCCAGGACCGCATTACTCGCCGAGCACTCGAACTTGCCGTCGCAGGGGAAATCGCGGGCACCGAACTCGACATCCTTCCTGGCGACAGCCGCCGGGCAATGATTCCCTGCACCCCAGAACGCCGGGGGCGTCACACCGTCGAACGTCTACTGATCACGAGCCGCTACCCGCTCGGCTTATTCACTGCCTGGAGCGCACCTCGCCCCCTGCTTGAGGTACTTGCCTACCCGGCCCCCGAATTTCATCCCTTGCCCGCGCTGACCCTGGCTTCGGCAAGCGGCCTCAGTTCGGGTCAAACCGGCCAGGACGACTTTGCCGGCCTGCGCACCTATCGCCCAAGTGACTCACCCCGGCACATCGCCTGGAAGGCCGTGGCACGGGATTTGTCGCATCGCACGTTGCTGGTCAAACAGTTTTCCGGCGGCAGCAGCGGAGAACTGATACTCGACTGGGCCCAGAGCTGCCGCCATGCGCCGAGCACCGATCGCGAACGGCGACTTGCCGTGCTTACCGGCTGGGTACTGACGGCCGAAGCCCAGCGACTGGCGTATGGACTGCACTTGCCGGGACGCCGCATCCCCATCGGCACTGGCCCTGCGCACCGTGCCGCTTGCCTGGAAGCACTGGCCTTGTTCCCTTCGTCGCCCGAGGCACAGCATGGCTAAAGCCAAGCCGCTCCCCTCGCCTCCGCTTGATCCGGCATGCATCCCCTGGTTGCTGGCGGTCGCATTGGCGACGGCCGGCCCCCACGCCCCGCACCAACCAATGTGGCTCATCGCGCTGTCCGCACTGCTGATTGCCTGGCGCGGCGTGCTCTGGCGCCGCCATGCCGTACTGCCGCCACGCCTGGCCCTCGCCGTGGTCATGACGATCGGGGTACTAGCCATCGGTTTTCATTACCGCACTTTGTTCGGCCGCGATGCCGGTGTCGCCCTGCTTGTCCTGCTCATGGCCGGCAAGCCGCTGGAAGCCCGGGCACGACGCGACGCCCTGGTGATCGTGATGCTTGGCTACTTCCTGCTGCTCACCCATTACTTCTACTCGCAGAGCATCGCCACCGGCGCATGGTTGCTTGCCGCCCTCACCCTGACCACCGCCACGCTGATCCGCCTGCACGGGGCGGCCACCTGGCGCGAATTGCTGCGCCTCGCCGCCAGCCTGCTCCTGCAGGCCGCCCCGCTCATGCTGGCCCTGTTCATTCTATTCCCCCGCGTCCAGGGACCGTTGTGGGGGTTGCCACGCGACGCCCATGCCGGTCTCACCGGCCTCTCCGAGCAAATGGCACCTGGCACTCTGAGCCGCCTCATCCTTTCGGGAAGCATCGCTTTCCGCGTGCGTTTTGACGGCGCCACGCCACCTCCCGCCGAACTGTACTGGCGCGGGCCGGTTCTTGAGGACTTCGATGGGCAGTCGTGGTCACGCGCACCATTCGGCAGTCGCAGCACCGCCACCGCACCCAAACTTGAACAAGGAAAAAAGATATACCGCTACGAGACCACCCTCGAAGCGCACAACCAGCGCTGGTTGCTGGCACTCGACCTGCCCTTTGTCCGCCCGCCGGACAGCCAGTTTTCCTCACGATTGGAAACACTCAGCCGCGAACCTGTGCGACAGCGAGCACGTTTTGGCTTCGCTTCGGCAATCGACGCCCGCGCCAATCTGGAAGAGGCAGCGGCAACCCTCCGCCAGGCACTCAACCTGCCTTCCGGGCGCAACCCGAAGAGCCTCGCCCTTGGCGAAACATGGCAGAGGAAATATGCCGGCGATGTGCGCCAGATTTCTGCCGCCGCCCTGCATTTTTTCCGGGAAGAATCCTTTTACTACACACTCAACCCGCCGCTCACCGGCGCACAGGCGGTTGACGATTTCCTCTTCAACACACGGCGCGGCTTCTGCGAGCACTATGCGAGCGCCTACGTGGTTCTGATGCGCGCAGCCGGCGTACCAGCCCGCGTCGTCACCGGCTATCAGGGCGGCGAGGTCAATCCGGTAGATAAATTCCTGACGGTGCGTCAGTCCGACGCACACGCCTGGGCCGAGATCTGGTTGGCTGGGGAAGGCTGGCAACGTGTCGATCCCACAGCGGCAGTTTCTCCTGCTCGTATCGAGCGCGGTATTGAAGCAGCACTGCCGGTCGGCGAAGCCTTGCCGGCACTGTTCCGTGTCGACATCGACTGGTTGCGCACCCTGCGGTTTCGCTGGGAAGCGGTAAACAATGCCTGGCATCAGTGGGTGCTCGGGTACAATCCGGATAAACAACGTGAGACGCTAAACCGCCTGGGGCTTGCCGATCCCGATTGGCGCAAACTGACTGCTTTACTGGCGATGCTGTGCGGCGTGGTGTTGCTTGCCCTGACCGGGTGGATGCTCTACCGCCGGCCCCG
>CAZHFS010000064.1:0-4325 GCA_964531885.1 uncultured Propionivibrio sp. | reverse complement strand
TGTGCGGCGTGGTGTTGCTTGCCCTGACCGGGTGGATGCTCTACCGCCGGCCCCGGCCCGATTCGGAACAGCGCGCTTGGGCGCGTTTTTGTGCTGCCCTCGCCCGCCAAGGCATTGTGCGGGCGGATTGGGAAGGGCCACAGGTGCTCGCCGCACGCACTGGGCGCGAGAAGCCGCATCTGGCTGCCTTGGCACAGAACGGCGCCGACGCCTACGCCAAGCTTCGCTACGGAGATACCGACGCGGCCGGTAAAGCGAAGGCGTTGAACGAACTGGAAGACTGTACCCGCAGGCTGGCCCGCCAGCCTGCCCCTCAACGGAGATCGCCTTGACCCGACGCTGCACCCGCCTGCTCATCATCCTGGCCATCGGCCTCCTCTCCCTGCCGGTTGCCAAGGCCGCTAAAACGGAGAAAACCCCGCCCTCACCACCGTTCTCCGAACTGCAGGAAGCGCGCGATTTCATCGCCGAGATGGTCGACAAGCATGGATTCGATGCCACTCAGTTAAAGCGGGATTTTTCTGCCATTCGCCCCAATACAACCGTGCTGCGGGCAATTCAGCCGGCAGCAGTTCCCGAGCAACAACGCTCCTGGAGTCGATACCGCGAACGGTTTATGAATACCCGCCGGATCGAACGCGGCAATCAGTTCATTCAGGAAAACGGTGCCGAACTCGTCCGTGCCGAGGCAATCTATGGCGTCCCCCGTGAAATCATCGCGGCAATCATTGGCGTGGAAACCGAGTACGGGCGCAACACCGGGAAATTCCGCGTCCTTGAATCGCTGGCCTCGCTGGCCTTCAAATACCCGCCGAGAGCGCCCTTTTTCCGTAGTGAACTTGAGCATTTTCTCCTGCTCGCCCGCGAAAACGACATGAACCGTCTTGAGGTTCGCGGTTCGTACGCCGGCGCCATGGGCATCCCGCAGTTCATGCCCAGCAGCCAGCGGCGTTTCGCGGTTGATTTCGATGCCGACGGACGCATCGACCTGCGCGGAAGCACAAGTGATGCCATTGGCAGCGTCGCCAGCTACCTGGCCCTGCACGGCTGGCAAGCCGGTGCGCCGATTGCCGCCCCGGCGCGCGTCGAAGGCGATACGGCCCGACTCCTGGCCTTGGGCATCAAACCCTCTCAACCACTGCGCCAATTACAGGCCGAAGGGGTAATTACCGGCCCGGAGAGCCAGGGTGATGAAGAACGTGCCGCTGCGCTGATCGAACTCGTCGACACGCTTCTCGCCAACGAATACTGGGTCGGCTACGACAATTTCTACGCCATCACCCGCTACAACCGCTCGGTTTTCTATGCGATGTCGGTTTTCCAACTCGCTGAGGCCTTACGAAAAGCCCAAACACCATAACGCAACGGGACAAACCGTTGCACGTCATCACAATCCAAGCCGATTTCTTCGCCTATCGTTGAGTGTGCCCGAAGGCACCGCAACCTGCAGCGCCCTCAAGCACGAGCATCAGGTGCAAGCGCTCTTTCGAAGAATGGAGAGGAAGAGAGCCCCAGCAACCTGTCTTGGCCGGCTATGCCGGCAGTCGTTCGAAGCACCTCTCTCTCTTCGAAAGGACTCATCATGCGCAAGTTATTGATCCTGCTTTCCCTGGTCGTCGTCAGTCTGGTTAGCGCTTGCTCATCCACCGCAGGACGGTCATCGTTCTCGATGGACGCAAAGTCGTATGAGATGTATCACGGCAGCGACCGGTCTGAGTAAGGAATCAGGCCGGCGCTTGGCGGAGGGGAGGCCACTCGCCTCCGCCCCCCGTACTCAAACCCACTCTCTCTCGCACTTCTGAACAAAGGCGAAGAACGTCAGCACAGATCAACCCAGGTCAAAGGACAAGGCTGCGGAGTGATTACTCCAGCACCACCCGCCCCCTACTTGACCTTGGCTGCGCCGCGGGGCAAAGCGCAGCGGCTCACAGCACTCACAGCAAGCTCTCGCGCGTCACGCCGCCGCGCTTGATCATCCGGCGCAGCTGATCGAGCGCCTCGATCTGAATCTGACGCACACGCTCGCGAGTCAGGCTAAGCTCTTCGGCCACTTCTTCCAGGGTGCTGATGTCGGCGCCGCCGAGGCCATAACGTCGCTCGAGCACACGACGCTGTTTTTCGGGCAACTGCCGGACCCATTGGCCAAGCAGTTCGCTCACTTCGGCCGAGTGCAGCAGGTTCTCGGGATCGATGGCGTTGTCGTCAGGAATCGCATCGGCAATGGTGTGATTGGGATCGATCTCCAGCGGCGCATCGAGCGAGGCGATATGCTCATTAAGCGCGATGGCCCGCCGGATGTCTTCGACCGGGCGATCGACGAGGTGCGCGATCTGCTCCAGGCGAATTTCCCGCCCGTTCGACGACTCCAGATGCCTGAAGGCACGAAGGATGAGATTGATTTCCTTGACCACGTGCACCGGAAGACGAATGGTGCGCGACTGATTCATGATCGCACGCTCGATGCTCTGCCGAATCCACCAGGTGGCATAGGTCGAGAAACGGAAGCCACGCTCGGGGTCGAATTTCTCGATCGCGTGGATCAGGCCGAGATTGCCCTCCTCGACGAGGTCAAGCAGGGGAATACCGCGATTGAGATAGTGCTTGGCGATGTTAACCACGAGGCGCAGGTTGTGCTCGATCATCTTTTGCCGCGCCAGGAATTCCCCGGCACGGGCGCGGCACGCCCAGTCGTACTCTTCCTGTGCGGTAAAGAGCGGCTTGGCGCCGATTTCGTTGAGGTAATGCTGCGTGACGTCGTTGAGCAGGTCGTACTCGGGAGGCGGCGTGGCACTCGCCTCCTCGCCTTCGCCAGACACCTCGACTTCGGCCTCGTCCTCCTCGGCGATGCTGTCTTCGGCCAAATAAGCTTCCTCAGCCGGATCCCCGGCTGCCAGCTCATCCTCGTTGACCACCCCGTTTCCCACGTTGCGGCCGTTCATGATCAGCGCTGCGGCAAATGTTTGAGGGGGTCGACCGGCTTGCCTTGCCGTCGGATTTCGAAATGCAGCTTGACTCGGTCGGCATCGGTACTGCCCATCTCGGCAATCTTCTGTCCCTTGGTCACGCTCTGTCCCTCCTCAACAAGAATGCGCTGGTTGTGCGCGTAAGCTGAAAGATACGTTGCGTTATGCTTGATGATGACCAGTTCACCATACCCGCGCAGACCGCTGCCACGGTGGATGACCTTGCCATCGCCTGCTGCCAGAACCGGATCCCCGGCCCTGCCGGCGATGTCGACGCCCTTGTTGCCCGCCTCGCTGAACGTCCCGATGACCTTGCCGGTGGCTGGCCATCCCCAGGCGATTTCATCACTGCTCGCCGCAGGTTCCGGTTTTACCGCCCCAGCGGGATCGCTCGCACCGGGCGTTGCCACAACGGTTTCGGGCACCTTCGTCGACGCGCCACCTTGAGCTGCCGCCAATGCCTGTTCCGAGTAGACCACCTTCCCGCCTTTCGGTTCGCGCTTGATATCACCATTCACCGGAACAGATGCCGTTTGTGGTGCGGGGACCCCGTCAATGGGACGAGCCACGACAGCCTCGGTGGTCACCGGCGCGACCACCGCCACTCCGGAGGGAGCGGAACTCGCCGCTGCCCCTTGCGGACGCACCCGGAGAACGCGACCAACGGAAATACGATTGGGATTGTCGATATTGTTCATGGCCGCCAGTTCGCGGACATCCATGCCCTGTTCTCGCGCGATGCTGATCAGCGTATCACCTGGCTTCACCGTATAGGTGTCACGACCGGCAGCCCCAGCCTGGGCGGCCCCGGTTGTGGCCTGGCCGCGGTCGACGACCGGCGCGGGGGTCTTGCTGGCACAACCGGAAAGAACAAGAAGTGCAGCGACCATGAGCCCTGCACCCATTTTGGTGAATGCACAATTTTTCTTCATTCAAGCCCTGAGAGTAAGGGAACGAAACGCACGCCGTCGAGCCGGGTTTCGACGAAACCCTCTGCGCGTCGTTCGATCAGCAAGAGGTGCTGTTCGACAGTACCTAACGGCATAAGCATTCTGCCACCAAGCGCCAGTTGCTGCAAAAGCGGTGGCGGCACATGCGTGCCTGCGGCGGCAAGGATGATGGTGTCAAACGGTGCGGCTTCCGGCAACCCCAACTGCCCATCGGCGTGTTTCAAGCGCACGCGGAATTGCTGAATGGTGCGCATATTGGTTTTGGCCTTGGCCAGCAGCGGCCCGATCCGTTCGACGGCATAGACCTCGTCGGTGAGCTGCGCCAATACCGCCGCCTGATAACCGCATCCGGCACCGACCTCCAGCGTGCGCCCCAGTTCGCGCCCGGCGCGCAGCACCTCAATCATGCGTG
>CAZHFS010000063.1:0-11637 GCA_964531885.1 uncultured Propionivibrio sp. | reverse complement strand
GCATGCAACGACTGATTGAGGATCTGCTGACCCTGTCGGCGCTTGAAAGCGGAGGCGCACCACCGCGTCAAGAGAAGGTGGATATGGCGCTGATCTTGCAGGGGGTTCTGCATGATGCCCAGGTGCTTTCGGGGGGGCGCCATGAAGTGTGCATGCATTTTTCAGGTCCCGCGCAGCTGCTGGGGTGCAATAGCGAATTGAGAAGTGCTTTGGGTAATCTGGCAGGCAACGCGGTGCGGTATACGCCGGAGGGGGGGCGCATCGAGTTGTTCTGGCAGAGCTTGCCGGATGGAGCGGAATTCTCCGTGCGCGATACCGGCATCGGAATTGCGCCGGAACACATTCCCCGCCTGACGGAGCGTTTTTACCGGGTTGATCGCGGACGATCACGAGAAACCGGGGGGACCGGGCTGGGCCTGGCAATCGTCAAGCATGTGCTGACCCGGCATGGGGCCACATTGCATATCGACAGCGTCCCCGGCATCGGCAGCACTTTTACCGTTCGTTTTCCGTCCAGCGCGCTGGCTGTGACACAAGCTGCCTAGCGGCAGTCCTTCCATTTCCGCGTATTTCCTCCAGACTGAACCGGCGATTGTGTCGCGTTCAGCACAGCACGAACGAGACGTGCTCAAAGTCCGAGCCCTCGTCGATCAATCCGGTGAGGCGCACCTGCCATGGGCCATCAGTGTATATTTCCAGCAAGCGTCCTGCACGGTACCACCCTGAATGCAGAACCAAGGAGGGCTCGCTGCTGATGGGCTCTTTCGCTGGGAGCAGAAAGGCGCGCTCGTAGATGCCCTGGCTTTCGGGTGGTGCGTCCATGCGACGTGCCGCAATCGCGGAAGGGATTCCGGGCAGGGTGAGTATGCCGGCGATGAGTCCGCTCTCCTTTTCCTGCATCAGCCAGGTAGCTTTGGCCAGCAGGAAATGGTCGCCATCGTGGGGGCACAGGGCGAGCAATTGGCCATGCGTCATCCGCTTGCCGGAAACACTGCGCATAAGCCGGAAACCGTTGGCCGATTGATTGACGACTTCCCAGCTGTCGAGGGCGTAACCGAGTTGAACTTTGCGCACCTGCAGCATTTGTTGCGGGTCGTCCTGCTGCCGGAATACAAACATCGATTCGAATTCCCGGCGGGAGTAAGTTCGCACGTTTTCGGGCTGTTCGAATTCCCGACCGGAGATGTAATAGTGCATCTCCTCAAAGCCGGAACACAATTGTGTGACTCCCGTCGTGTTGTGACGACGGAATTTTCGTGCTGCGCGGGCTTGCGACCAAGGCTTGGCGATGGTGCCAAGGAGGCGCGCGCATTGGCTGGTGGTGCACTCTGTGCCGAGTGCAAGTTGGCTAGGGGGGACCTTTTGGCGGAGCTGTTGACGGATCTGGGTAATCTGCACGGCGAGACGAGACGTATCGAGGCGCCGCATTTGATCTGTTTTCAGGCACTCCGCCATCGGCAGAAGCGCCGTGTCCTGCATCAGATCGATGACAAAAGCGGGCGTATTTTCTCCGGCAGAGATCGTTTCGATACTGACGAGATTACTCCAGTAGCGGGCCCAGCGAAAAGTAAGCGCCAATTCGCGTGCACTCAGGCGATAACAGCCGGCCATGTCGGTGAGAATTGGCACGAGATAGGCGGCCAGACAATTCGTGCTGCGGCCGAGAATTTCATGAACATCTGCCACGGGGTGTTTTTCGAGGGCCCACTCTTCGGCGCTGGCAAAGTAGCCATGGAAATCAAGCCACAGGCCCCAAGGATACTCACGGCGGGCTCTCTGGTGTTCGTAAATGGTAAGACCGGTGTACAAGAGGCAGCGATGCAACAGGGTTGCGAGGCGGCGATCGTGGGTTGCTGCGTCTTCATCATGTACCGGTTTGAGCTCGCCGCACTGTGCGTAGCATTTTGCCGTGTCACGCCAAAGGCCGACGACGGTGTCGAACAAGCTGTCTTCGATATCGCCGAAAGGTAAGGGCTTGCCGACGTAGCGTTTGGCGAGTTCATCACAGACTTGTGCGAGTGGCAGACGGGCTTGCTCCAGTATTCGGAAATAGGTTTCGACGTCAGGAGGGGCCGTCTGCAGGCAGCTAAACAGCTGGGCGAGTGCCGCTGCCGCTTTGGGTGGCTCGGCAAGGGGCAGGCGGGCGAGGTAATCACTGCCGGTTTGCAGATCAGAGATTGTCAGTGGCGGGAGCCGTGGGCTGTTCATGGCGTCTCCTGCTGGCTCGAAATGGTAGATGGTCCGAGAAGATTGATTAGCGCTTGGCGGAGGTGTTCCTTATCAACGCCGGGATGCGGGTGGGTTGCTTGCCGGTGGCGAGGTGCCCAAATCGGGTCTGGAAATGTCGGGTCGTCACGCCAGCGGGGTATTACGTGCCAGTGGAGGTGCGGCGTTTGATTGCCGAGGCTGGCAAGGTTGATTTTCTCGGCGTCTGTGCTTTGACGCAAAGCGCGCTCAACCGCAAAGACAACTTCCATCAGGGTATGTTGATCAGTCGGTGCGAGGTCGGTCATCTCACGCACGTGTCGGTTGAGAATGACGCGACAGAACCCCGGATAGCCGGGGTCATCGACGAGAACGACTCGACAGAATGCATTGCACCAGAGGGCCAGGCCTCCGTGGTTGGCGCATAGAGTACAACTCGCGTCCACATCGCTCATGCCGGATTCCTTGCGGGATGGGTGGTCTACAGCGGTAGCACGCTCAGGCTAAGTCGATGTAGATGAGGGAGGCAAGGAAAAAAATCACGAAAACGGAAAATCGAAGTGGGCGCGCGAGTGGCGCGCCACACTTGTATGCCGGCACTGTCAGAGAAGGATGCGTTCAATTCCCCCGGCGTTGGCTTTGGCGACGTAGTCAGCCATCCAGTTTTGGCCCAGCAATTTGCGCGCCATTTCGACCACGATGTAATCGGCTTGTGTGTCCGCATCGGCGTTGTAGCGCGACAGACCCTGCAGGCACGATGGGCAGGAGGTGAGGAGTTTGACGTCGCCGGTAAATCCGTCGGCACGTAGGGCGGCAGCTCCTTGTTCGATCACTTCTTGCTTGCGGAAGCGGACCTGGGTCGAGACGTCCGGGCGGGTAACCGAGAGGGTGCCAGATTCACCGCAGCAGCGCTCAGAAAGAGCAACTGGCTGGCCCATTAGCTGATTAGCCGCCTTGATGCCGGCGATCGTTCGCATGGGGGCATGGCAGGGTTCATGGTACATGTAACGCACCCCGTCGACGCCATCAAGCCGAACGCCTTTCTCGAGCAAGTATTCGTGGATGTCCAGCAGGCGGCACCCGGGGAAGATCTTCTCGAACTGGTACTTCACGAGCTGATCCATGCAGGTGCCGCAGGAGACGATCACTGTGTTGATGTCGAGGTAGTTGAGGGTGTTGGCGACCCGGTGGAAGAGCACCCGGTTGTCGGTGGTGATCTTCTGCCCGAGGTCGGCTTCGCCGGCGGCGATTTGCGGGTAGCCGCAGCACAGGTAGCCGGGGGGCAGGACGGTCTGGGCGCCGACGTGGTAAAGCATAGCCTGGGTGGCCAGTCCTACCTGCGAGAACAGGCGCTCCGAACCGCAGCCGGGGAAGTAGAACACGGCGTCGCCCTCGTAGTCTGGGGCGCTGACTTTTTGCGGGTCGCGGATCACTGGGACGATCTTGTCGTCCTCGATATCCAGCAGGGCGCGTGAGGTGCGCTTGGGCAGGCCGCCGGGCATCGGCTTGTTGAGGAAGTGGATGATCTGTGCGCGCACCGGTGGCTTGCCGACCGTACTCGGTGGTTGCTTGGTCTGGCGCTGTACGAGACCGAGCGACTTGGCCACTTTGTGCGCCAAGCGCTGCCCGGCATAGCCCCATTTGATCATCGTCTGGCGCACGAGGCGGATCGTGGCCGGGTCGGTCATGGTCAGGAAGGCCATGGCCGCGGCCTTGGCCGGGACGATTTTTTTCTTTCCCTGCTCGCGCAGGAAATTGCGCATACGGATCGAGACGTCGCCAAAATCAATGTCGACCGGGCACGGATTGAAGCACTTGTGGCACACCGTGCAATGATCGGCAACGTCGTTGAATTCATCAAAATGCTTGAGTGAGATGCCGCGGCGCGTCTGTTCCTCGTACAGGAAGGCTTCGATCAGCAACGAGGTGGCGAGGATCTTGTTACGTGGCGAATAGAGCAGGTTGGCACGCGGCACGTGCGTCGAGCACACCGGTTTGCATTTCCCGCAGCGCAGGCAATCTTTGACCATCGTCGAGATATCGCCGATCACCGATTGTTCCATGATCAGCGATTCAGTGCCGAGCAGCGAGAACGACGGCGTGTAGGCGCGGGTCAGGTCGCCGCCGGGCATGAGCTTGCCCTTGTTGAAGTGGCCGTTCGGATCAATACGCTGCTTGTAGGCGCGGAATGGGGCGATCTCGGCTTCGCTCAGGAATTCAAGCTTGGTCATGCCGATGCCGTGCTCGCCCGAGACGACGCCGTCGAGTTGGCGTGCCAGGGCCATGATCCGCTCGACGGCACGGTTGGCGGTCTGCAGCATGGCGTAATGGTCGGAGTTGACCGGGATATTGGTGTGTACGTTGCCGTCGCCTGCATGCATGTGCAGGGCGACGAAAACGCGCCCACGCAGGATTTCCTGATGGAGTCCGACGATGCGCTCAAGCACCGGCCGGAACAGGGGGCCGTCGAATATTTCTTCAAGGAGCGGCTTGAGTTCCGTCTTCCATGAGGCGCGCAAGGAATGATCCTGAAGGCGGTGGAAGAGGACTGGCTGGTCTGCCTTGTTGGTGAGGGGCGCGGCGAGGATGCCGCGCGCAGAAAATTCGGCTTCGGCCTGCGGTAGCGGAGTATCGAGATGGTCAAGCAGCCATTGCCAGCGTTCCCGGACGCCAGCAATGACTTCCTGTGCGGCTTGGCGCCGGTCGCCGATCAATATCGTACGATCAAGATCTGCGTCATTCGTCCGCAGGGGCAGATCGCCAGAAAGAAAATCGGTCAGCGCGTCGCACAGGGCGATTTTGTTGCCGAGAGAGAGTTCGATGTTGATCCGCTCGATGCCGTCGCAGTAATCGCCCATGCGCGGCAGCGGAATGACCACGTCTTCGTTGAGTTTGAAGGCGTTGGTGTGGCGCGAGATGGCTGCGGTGCGCGAGCGGTCGAGCCAGAATTTTTTGCGCGTGTCGGGATCGATGGCGATGAAGCCTTCAGCAGAGCGCAGATTGCACATGCGCACGACTTCCGAGGCAGCGGCCATCACCGCGGCTTCGTCGTGGCCGACAATGTCGCCGATCAGCACCATTTTCGGGCGCCCGGATTTTTCGCCCTTGCGCTTGGCTTTGGTGGCGTAACCGATGGCCTTGACGTAGCGTTCATCGAGGTGTTCGAGACCGGCGAGCAGTACGCCCTGTGCGTGCCCGGCACCACCCGGTTTGAAGTGGTCGGTGATTTCGACGATGGCTGGAACGGCGTCGCGTACTTGGCCAAAGAACTCGAGACAGACGGTGCGCGTTACAGGGGGCATCTGGTGCAGCACCCAGCGTGCGGCGACGATCAGGCCGTCGGTGCCTTCCTTTTGCACACCTGGCAGGCCGCACAGGAATTTGTCGGTAACGTCTTTGCCGAGCCCTGCCTTGCGGAAGGTGCTGCCCGGGATTTCGAGGATTTCGGGGACGCCGCGTGGCGTTTTGCCGTCGGCAGCGTAACGGCGGATTTCAAAGCGGGCCAGCGCTTGGTCGTGGATCTTGCCGAAGTTGTGCTCGAGGCGGGTGACTTCAAGCCACAGCCCATCGACGTCGACCATTTTCCACCACGCCAGATTGTCGAGCGCGGTGCCCCACAGCACAGCTTTCTTGCCGCCGGCGTTCATGGCGATATTTCCGCCGATGCAGGAAGCGCTGGCCGATGTGGGGTCGACAGCGAAGACGAAGCCGGCTTGCGCGGCTGCATCGGAAACCCGGTCGGTGACCACGCCGGCACCGCTGCGGATTGTCGCATAGGGGCGGTCACAGCCGGGGAGAGTTTGCATCTCGACCGGGCCGAGATCGATCAGCTTCTCGGTGTTGATGACCACCGAGCGTGGGGTAAGCGGGACGGCGCTGCCGGTGTAGCCGGTGCCGCCGCCACGCGGGATGATGGTCAGCCCGAGTTCGATGCAACTGCGTACCAGGGCGGCGATCTCCTCCTCGGTATCGGGATAGAGAACAACGAAAGGGTACTCGACACGCCAGTCGGTGGCGTCGGTGACATGGCTGACGCGCGCCAGGCCGTCGAAGGCGATGTTGTCACGGCGGGTATGGCGGGCAAGTGCCTTGAGTACGCGTTTGCGTAACGCTGCCGTCTCTTCGAAGTGACGTTCGAACTCATCGACTGCCGAACGGGCAGCGGTGCACAGGCGGCGTACGACGTCGTTGCCCTGACGGCGCTTGTCGATTTCTCCCAGGCGGTGACGCAGCGCCTCGATCAGGGCAAGGCGCCGCTCCGGGCTGGCGAGCAGGTCGTCCTCAAGGTAGGGGTTGCGCTGCACGACCCAGATGTCGCCCAGCACTTCGTAGAGCATGCGTGCGGATCGTCCGGTAACCCGCTGACTACGTAGTTGGTCAAGAATCGCCCAGTGCTCGGTGCCGAGCAGGCGGATGACAATTTCCCGGTCGGAAAAAGACGTATAGTTGTAAGGGATTTCACGCAGGCGGGTAGTCATGGCATTGCTTTGCTTCTAAAGATAGGATTTTAACTGATCGTTCTCATTTTCTTGCTGCGGTGTGACATCGTTCCTTGCTGGGCAGTGGGAATATGCAGTTAAATTATGAATTGGGTGTGCTGCACACCTTTTTGCTGAAAGCGTCTTACCAGCGAGTGTTTTCTTGACTGCAAATGAATCGAAAAGTGCAATCGACAATGATTCCCTGTTAAGGGAAGGGCAGCCTCTGCGTGAGGACCTGCTTCATCATGACCCCTTGCTTTCCTGTTTGGTCGAGCTGACGCACTTGCACGGCCGGCCCAGTACGCGTGCAGCGCTCTCGGCCGGCCTGCCGCTTGAGCACGGCAATCTGACCCCGTCGCTGTTCGGACGTGCGGCGGCCCGAGCGGGCTTGTCGAGCAAAATCGTGCGCCGGGCCCTGGCTGATATCGATGGCGCTCTCTTGCCGGTCATTCTTCTGCTCAAAGGGGATGAGGCCTGCGTACTGCTCGGCTGGAGCGCCGATGGGGCGAATGCCAGACTCCTCTTTCCGGAAACTGGGCAGGGGGAGGTGACGCTGGGGCGTGATGAGCTCTTGGCGCGCTATCTGGGGATCGCCTTGTTTGCCAGGCCGCGCTTTGCATTTGATGCCCGCGCGCCCGAGGTCGGCAAGGTGGCTCAACGGCACTGGTTCTGGGGCGCCATTCTGGAGCAGTCGGCGTTGTACCGCGATGTGCTCTGGGCTGCCTTGCTGATCAACTTGTTTGCGTTGGTCATGCCGCTTTTCTCGATGACCGTCTATGACCGGGTGGTGCCGAATAACGCCACCGATACCCTGTGGATGCTGGCGCTCGGCATCCTGCTGGTGATGGGCATGGATTTCATGATGCGCCTCTTGCGGGGGCATTTCATCGATCTGGCCAGTTCCCGCATTGACGTCAAATTGTCGGCGATGATCATGGAGCGTGTGCTTGGCATGCGCCTTGAAACCAAGCCGGCGTCAGTCGGTTCGTTTGCTTCCAACCTGCGTTCTTTCGAGTCGGTGCGCGATTTCATCGCTTCGGCGACGGTGAGTGCACTGATCGATTTTCCGTTTGCGCTGATTTTCCTGCTCGTAATTCTCTGGATTTCGTGGCCGCTGGTGCTCATCCCGATCATCGGCTTGGTGGTTGGCCTGATCTACGCGTACATCATTCAATACAAGATGCACGAACTGTCGGAGACAACCTACCGTGCTTCGGCCATGCGCAATGCAACGCTGGTCGAGAGCCTGACAGCGTTGGAGACGATCAAAACTCAGAGCGCCGAGGGGGTGGTGCAGAGTAAATGGGAGTCGACCACCGCGTTTTTGTCGCGTACCAATGCCCAAACGCGCCTGCTTTCGGCCTCGGCGAGCAATGGTGCACAAACGATCGCACAACTCGTCAATGTGATGTTGATCGTTGCCGGTGTTTATCTGATCGAGGCGCGGATGCTGTCGATGGGGGGGCTGATTGCGGTCACCATGCTCGGTGGGCGGGCGATTGCCCCGTTGGCCCAGGCAGTGGGGCTTCTGATGCAGTTCCAAGGCGCTAGGCTGTCTCTCGGAACGCTTGAGAATTTAATGTCGCAGCCGGTTGAACGGCCCGATGCCAAGGCCTTCGTGCATCGGCCTGAACTGGCGGGGGAAATCGAGTTCCGCAACGTTTCGTTCAATTATCCGCAACAAGCCGAAGCCGTGCTGCAAAACGTTTCGCTGCGGATTGCCCCGGGAGAGCACGTCGTTATTCTTGGCCGTACCGGTTCGGGCAAGACGACGCTGCAGAAACTGATGCTTGGGCTCTATACCCCAAGCGAGGGGGCGGTGCGGATCGATGGCATCGACCTGCGCCAACTCGATCCAGCCGACCTGCGCCGTAATGTTGGCTTCGTTGGGCAGGACGCCACGCTCTTTTATGGCACCTTGCGCGAGAACATCACGATTGGTGCGCCCTATGCCGATGACTCGGCGGTGGTTCAAGCCGCCGAAGTGGCCGGGTTGACCAAGTTCGTCAATCGTCATCCCAAGGGGTTTGACATGCTCATCGGCGAGCGCGGCGAATCGCTCTCCGGGGGGCAGCGCCAGGAAGTGGCGATTGCCCGTGCCGTGTTGCTTGATCCGCCCGTACTGCTGCTCGATGAGCCAACCAGTGCGATGGATTTTTCCACTGAAAACGGATTCAAGGAGCGTTTGCGTCAGTATGCGGCGCACAAGACGGTGGTCATTGTCACGCACCGCACCAGCCTGATTGATCTGGCCACGCGCATCATCGTGGTTGACGATGGGCGCATTGTGGCCGACGGGCCGCGCGAGCAGGTTGTGGCTGCGCTGCAAGCCGGGCGCATAGGAAGGAGCGGGCAATGAATCCGCGCCTGATTGCTGCCGGCAACAAAGTGATTGCTCTGCTGGAGCGGGTGCGCATCCGGGTACAGCCACAGGTTGACGAGTGGATGTCGCGCATGGCGGTGGCTGAGAAACAGCGCGAGCAGAGCGGTTTCGAGGCCGATACCGATTACGCTATCCTGCAACAGGAACCCTTGCGGGCACGCATCCTGTTGCGCACGATCGGAATTGCTGTCGCAATTGGGGTGATGTGGGCGGCGGTGAGTCGGATCGACGAAGTGACGCGTGGCGAAGGAAAGGTCATCCCGTCGCGTCAGTTGCAGGTCTTGCAGAGCCTTGACGGTGGGGTGGTCGAGGAGATCATGGTGCGCGAAGGCGATGTGGTCGAGGCCAACCAGATCCTGTTGCGCATCGATCCGACACGGTTTACATCGTCCGTACGCGAAAACCGCGTGCAGTACAACGCCCTGGTTGCCAAAGCGGCGCGTTTGCGTGCCTTGAGCGAAGGGGGCGACTTCGTCGTTCCTGCGGACGTGGCCAAAGATGATCCGAAGACCGTCGAAGAAGAGCGACGTCTGTTCGAATCGAGACGCACCGAGCACGAGACCTCGCTGGCTATCGCTCGGCAGCAGCTGGCCCAACGGCAACAAGAACTAGCCGAATTGCGTGCCAAATACGAGCAGGCGGCCAAAGCCTACGACCTTTCGGCGAAAGAACTGTCGGTTACCAAGCCTTTGATTGCCTCTGGCGCGGTGTCGGAAGTCGAAATTTTGCGCCTTGAGCGCGATGTCGGACGTTTCCGTGGCGAGCGTGACATGGCGTCGGCCCAGATCTCCCGGGTCCAGTCGGCAATTACCGAAGCCAATCGCAAGATCGAGGAAGTCAGCCTTTCTTTCCGCAATGAGGCGGGAAATGAGTTGGCCGAAACAATGGCCAAGATCAATAGCCTGGCGGAAGGTAGCGTGGGATTGTCCGACAAGGTGACCCGATCGGTGCTGCGCGCCCCCGTCAAAGGGACGGTCAAGCGCCTCCTGATCAATACGGTTGGTGGCGTGGTGCAACCAGGTAAGGATGTCGTCGAGGTGGTGCCGCTGGAAGACAACCTGTTGCTTGAAGCGCGCGTCCAGCCTCGCGACATCGCGTTTCTGCGCCCAGGCCAGAAGGCAATCGTTAAATTCACCGCCTACGATTTTTCAATTTACGGCGGCCTTGAGGGCAAACTCGAACATATCGGGGCGGACTCGGTAATCGACGAAAAAGGAAATGCCTTCTACACAGTGCGAGTACGAACCAATCAACCTTCGTTAGGCGCTAACCTGCCGGTCATTCCCGGCATGGTGGCCGAGGTCGATATTGTTACCGGTGAGAAAAGCGTGCTTACCTACCTGCTTAAACCGGTATTGCGTGCCAAGGCGCGTGCATTTTCAGAACGTTGAGTATGAAGATTCTGTTTCTGACGCTCGACGGACAATGGCGTGATTCCTGGAAAGAGGCGTTCCCTGATGCGTTGTGTGCCGGTTTCGATGCAGGCCCGCAAATGGGCGCTGACGTGGTTTTTGCCTTACTCCCTCGGGGTCAGGCCCCGGAGCAGCTACTTCGCCACTTGCGCAAACGTTTGTTGCGCCAGGCCATTGTGGTGATGTCGGACGAGCCGGATGAGGATGTGGCGCTGGCTGCCTTGTCGGCAGGAGCTGTCGGTTACTGTAACGGTCATGCTGCGCCGGAAGTCTTGCAGCAGGTTGCACCGGCGGTGCGGCACGGGAGCATTTGGGTTGGGCAGGCACTGATGCAACGCCTGCTTGGGGCGACCGTGCGGCTCATGCCGCCACAGGTACTAGGACAAGGTTGGCGTGAGCGGTTGTCGGTACGCGAGCAGGAAACAGCCGAGCTTTTGGCGCGGGGGGCTAGCAACAAGGAAATCGCGCGCGAACTTGACATCACTGAACGCACGGTAAAGGCGCACGTCAGCACCTTGCTGGAAAAGCTGGGTGCGCGGGATCGCCTGCAGCTTTCGCTCATTATCAACGGCATCGAAGCGCCTCGCTAATCCAGCGTAGCCTCTCCGGCGGCCGCCGATTGTACTTCGGTACAGTAGGCGGCCGTTTTGCATTGGGCTATCGTCGCGGAATCAATTATTCCGTCCAGCGAGACCTCCATCATGGCCAACACTCTTACCATCGCCCGCGTTTCTGCTATCCAGGGCCAGGCGTACGCCAAAGACAAAGCCGGCAATCTGCGCCCCCTGAAAGTCGGTGATCCGATCTACGAAGGCGACGTGGTGATGGCTGCCGAGGGCAGTCGGGTGGATTTGGCAAGCGACGATGGGCGTAGTCTGGTCTTGCGTGCCAACGAAATGTTGACTGCTGACGCCGAAGTATTTGGCTCGGTAAAGCCCGATGCGGTGGACTCAGCGATCAAGGTTGGCGGAGCCGACGTCAACCGTGTGATCCAGACAATCAATCAAGGCGGTAGCCTGGATGCGTTGCTTGAAGAAACGGCGGCTGGCGATGCCGGAACCGGTGCCGATGGCGGGCCATCGTTCGTGCGCCTGCTGCGCATCAGCGAAAGTGTTGATCCGTTGAGTTTTGAGTTCGATACGGCAAGGCAAAGTGT
>CAZHFS010000062.1:0-11687 GCA_964531885.1 uncultured Propionivibrio sp. | reverse complement strand
AAACGTCGCGCATGAAATCCCTTATGAATTCCTCGCCGCGCTCTTTTGCATGACGTACGCTATCAACGCCTTTCACATAGCCACGCTCAAGCATTTCCTGCCAGGGAAACTTGTTATGGTCGTACTGAGGCTCTTGGCCCAGATCGATATCGTCGGCTGCCTCGCCCAGCAAAATTTCTGCCGGGATGCCGAGGCCTTTGTGAACCTTGCGAATCATCGACAAACTGAGCGGGCGCTTACGCGCTAACACTTCAGATACTTTGGGCAAGGAACCGAAATAAGGGATCAAATCCTTCTTGCTCAGACTCATCTGATCCATTCGGAAGATAATGGCTTCGATTGCGTCCGGAGAAACCGGGTCAATCTTGGAGCGCTCGTAGGACTCAATCACCAAAGCGAGCAGTTCCAACTCACCTTCCTTGTTGGAACCGACCTTGATCTCTTCATCCATCAAGGACGACAGGCGAGCAACTGCATCGTCGTAATCACGCTGCGTCTTAATCACTCGAATCTGTTTCATTTCCAACTCCTTTTCCCCGCGCGCCATATTACCCATGCCGATCTAGAATTTCTTTTTGTCGTACTCAGCATGCGTTCCAACCCATTCGACCAAGAAGATGCTGTTCTGATACTTCGCCTTGACCACCAAGCGGAAAGAATTACCCCTGATGTTGAAAATCACCCGGTTGTCCGCCAAAAAACTGGCACTGGGATATCGATTCTTCACATCTTGAGGACCGCTCCACCTAGCATCCTCGACTTCCACACGCCAGACATCCAGCGGGCCGCGTGAATCCGCATGCTTACGCTTGAAATCGTCCAGTTTGAAAAGGCCGAGCAGCTGCATAAAATGTCGCTATGTTTCCCATGGTGATCATAAGTCTAGGTTCCCACACAGGGAATGTCAACTTGTTCCCATGCTTCCGTTTTGTATAAGTCGCGCAGGTTGTATTTAAATCACTCAAACTCGGCTAGGGCGGCCGTAAGCCCACCGGTCTTCTTTGCTGCGTCTCTCACTTTTTTCGCCTTCGCGATGTCCGGCTCAATCGCCTTTAGTTTTCCAACTAGACCCTCAAACGACTCTGTGCTTGCAGCAAGATCGATGGGAAGATGCAATAGCCGTGAGACATGACACCTTTTCCCCATTTCTTTTCGGATTCTTTCTTGTCCTTTTCCGAAAATAGGGCGACAACCTTCTGCTCCTTCGCTGCTGTTGGTTTGATAGCCATTTAAGTCGACCTGCGTCATTTATGATGGATGTGACTCTCTCCGAGACCACAGGAAGCCGACACTGGCCGCGCCTACCAAGACTAAGCGCTGAGCCGTGACACTGAAGGATAAAGGCTCCCATCACTTCACAATGTACAGCCACGTCTGATCCATTAAAGGTAATATTGTCTTATCTTTAATTAATCGGCATCCATTAAAACCACCCCCGTGCGCAGAACCGACCTTCATCCCACCCTCCAGGCGTCCTGCATCGCCATTCCGGGACACTCTGGCTGTTATGCCGTGGTCCCGCCCCCCGGGCCGGTCTCAGTCACGCTGCCCGAGGCTTATCCTCTGTTCGTGCTTGCGCGGCGCGAAATCGAAGCTCTGACATCCATAATCAAACGCAATACGGTTTTTTCCGATCTCGTCTTTCGTTTGCTCAACCGGCGCGATGCGGTGGATAGCAGCCAAATCGAGGGATTGCAGACCCAGCTTGACGGGCTCCTGATCCACGAGATCGAGACCGGGACAATTGATGCCGGGCAAGCTAGCGACGCCGATAAAACCTTCAGCTGTGTCCGTGCTTTCGCGGCAGGAAGCCATGAGGTCGATCTTCATGGGCAAGCCGCCCTGACACAAGACCTTATTAAGTCCCTGCATAGAGAGTTGATCCGAGGACAGGAGCGAGCCGAACCTGGTCAGTGGCGAACCGTTCAAAATTACATCGGAACTCGCCTTGAGACCGCGCACTATGTCCCACCGCCAGCGACGGAAGTCCCTAGGCTCATGCAGGATCTAGAAAAGCTTCTGCAATACCGACCGGACGGCATGGTCGAAGTTTCTATCCTGATGCGCGCCGGAATTGCGCATGCGCAGTTCGAGGCAATCCATCCTTTCCGGGATGGAAATGGACGAGTCGGACGACTATTACTGCCTTTGATGTTTAAGGCCGCAGGCGCTCCGCCGATCCATCTGTCGACTTTCCTGAAAATCCGTCAGCGTGAGTACTACGCGGCCTTGCTCGAAATGCAAACCCGCATGAACTGGGCGCCCTGGATGCGCCTGTTTCTGGAGTGCATGATTGCTTCTTGCCGGCATACGGTTGAGCTATTTGTCGATTTGGAAACGATCAAGGGCCGCTGGCGACAAGTGATCGCAGGCACCGGACGGCGCCGGAATGCCACAATCTGGCAGGTTGCGGATCTGCTGATCGGGCAACCAGTCGTCACAGCGAATATGGTCGCCGGTCGGCTTGGGGTGACCTTCCCTGCGGCCAACGATGCCATCGCGAGCCTAGTGGATCTTGGCGTTCTTCATCCGGCAAATGGACAGCGCAGGCATAGAGTTTTTCATGCGCATGATGTCATGAATGCACTCTATCGCGGTGTTGATGCCGCATTGGATGACGTTGCTCGGTTAACTGGGCTGGAGTAGGAAGACTACTGAAACGGGTACAGCCTCAGGTGCTTCATCACCGTTTGAGTAGTAGCACCGCTGGTGCTATCTTTATCAAATGGAATTGAATATCGCTGTCACCAACCTTATACCGTTAATCGGTATTCTCGATGAGCGGGAGGCGTTGGTTCAACCCGGATCCGTCGGTGTTGTGATAGAAGCAGCTGATCCCGCTGTTGTCATTGTCGACTTCGATGGTGTGCTTGTGTCCGCCGCTGTTACGTCATTATTGCCACTTGTCCGTCGCGGTCTGCCGATTCGTAAGTACCGACTAAATGACCTGCTCATGCAGATTCCCAACGTGGAAATTGTTGAAGACCTTAAGCGGGCAAGCTGACAAACGGATACCGAAAGGGATTTACACGCGGGATGCCTGGATCAAAGCCCGTGAACACCATGAAGTCGATCCGCATCTTGAGCGCCTGTTCGAGCTGAGTATCCGACAGTCCGTGCCATTGACCGAGCAGCATCGCCTTGAACATCGACAGGGGATCGTAAAGCCTTGGGCCGCCACCCTGGGTTTCTTCCCGCCGGTACAGCCCCTTGAGCTTATGCCCGATGTCGTTCCAATCAAGAAGCGCATGCAGTTTCATCGTCGGTGTCTCTTGCACCTGCGGCAGAACACCCAGAAGAAAGAAGCTCGGCATCGGAGGACTCCAGAACCAGCAATGCCAATATCATACAACTTTCACAGTCAGTTGTGCAGCGGTCTTAACTCAAGGCAGCCCTGGGCGGCATGGCTTCGTTCAAGGACATCTACGACTTTGGCGATCACTGGGAACATCGGATCACGGTCGAGAAGAAATTGCCGGGCGTCCCCAAGCTCAGCCACCGTGCAATGCTGCTGAAAGCTGCCAATCCCGCCCCACCTGACGATGTCGGTAGCGCACTTGGCTACGCGGACTTCGTGGCAGCTTTGAACGACTCCAAACATCCCGAGCACCAGGCAATGCGAGAGTAGCACGGTGATGCATTCGACCCCACGTTCGTAGATGTCGTCGCCATCAGCCTCGTTCTACACGACCTCAAAATCTAAGCTCCAGACGGCCTCTGAACGACGCTTACCTACAACGCGGCCATATGCGTGGCGAGTTCGGGTAGCGGACGCCTGGTAGGGCCCTGACAGCCAGGCGAGCACACTGGCTGGCCTGGCAAAATCGGCGATTCTGGCGCTTACTTGGCGATGTTGCCTGCAACGTTGAGCACGTCCCACGTTCGCGAGAACGGGGGGGCATAGGCGAAATCCATCATCCCCAATTGCGAGGTCGTTACGCCCATGGTGATCGCGACAGCCAGGGCATCGATTCGATGAACGGCCCCCTTACGCCCCACGATTTGCCCGCCCAGCACACGCTTGCTGGTGGCCTCGTAAAGCAGTTTGACGTGGATGTCGGACTGACCGGGGCAATAGTTGGTGTGGCATTTGTCTTTGACGACCACTGTGCGATAGTCAATCCCGAGTTGCTGGGCTTCCCTTTCCCCTAAACCGGTACGCCCGAGTTCCAACCCGAGCACTTGTAGCGCCGCAGAAGCCAGGGTTCCAGGGAACTCCTGAGTTGCTCCGGCAAGGTTTTCGCCGACAAGGCGCCCCAGCTTGTTTGCGATGGTTGCCAGCGGCACATAAACCTGCTGCTGTTTCACGCTGTGCCAAACCGTTGCGCAATCGCCTGCGGCCCAGACCTCCGGCAGCGAGGTGCGTCCCTGGCGATCGACCACGAGTGCACCATTGGCGAGGCGCTCAATGCCCGTATCTTCGAGAAAATCCGTGTTGGGTCTGACCCCAGTACACACCACGACGATATCTGCCGGGTACTCTCCTCGGTTGGTAAGCACTCCACGCACACGCGGAGCGCCTTGTATTGCCTCGACCCGTTCGCCGAGGTGGAGTTGCACACCCTTTTCCGTCAGTTCGGTCTCGATGTGCTGGCTGATTTCGGGATCAAAGGCGTCGGGGATAACGCGTTCGGCGAATTCGATGAGGCGAACTTCCTTCCCTTGGTTAACTAGGGCTTCGACCACTTCCAGACCGATGAAACCCGAGCCGATGACTACCACCCGGCGGTTCTCCGGGTTCTGTACGGCGGCCTTGAGTGCGTGGCCATCGGCCATACGCCGCAGGCCGAAGACGCCGTCGCACTCCAGGCCAGGAATGGGCGGGCGGACTTCACGGGCGCCTGTGGCAATCATCAAGCGGTCAAAGTGGTCTGTTAAAACACGACCGTCATGCTCGATCTGAATCGTTTTTTTATCCACATCGACTGACAGCACCTTGTGTCGGGTGTTGACGGAAATTCCTTTTTGGGCAAAATCTTCGGGCGTGAATTCCGCCATGTATTCTGGATTTTTGAATTCGTCTCCGACGAAATAGGGTAGGCCACAAGCACCGAAGGAGATGATATCCGATGCCTCATAGACCACGACCTCTCCCGCTTTGAGGAGACGTCGGGCCTTCGCGGCGGCGCTCATGCCGGCAGCTTCGCCGCCCACAATCAAAATTCGCATTGCTTACTCCGTATTAAAAACGGGGAGGCCTAGCCTCCCCATCGTTTGATGATGTCGAATCCGTTGCCTTGCCCGCTCAGGCGGTCGTCGTGGATTCGTCACCGTCCATGCTGAGCTCTTCATCGCTGTTAAAGACCGACATGTCGGTTGTGCCCATCAGGCGGCTGGTGACTGTACCCGCCGTAATCGCACCCGAAACGTTGAGGGCGGTCCGGCCCATGTCAATCAGTGGCTCGATGGAAATGAGCAAGCCGACCAGTGCGACTGGGAGGTCAAGTGCCGACAGCACGATCAGCGCGGAAAAGGTCGCTCCGCCGCCGACGCCCGCCACACCGAACGAGCTAATTGAAATAATGGCGATGAGCATCACCATGAAGCCGATGTCCAACGGATTGATTCCAACAGTCGGGGCGACCATCACGGCCAGCATCGCAGGGTAGATGCCCGCGCAACCGTTTTGACCGATGGTTGTCCCAAAAGAGGCTGAAAAATTTGCAACCCCCTCGTGGATACCCAGCAATTTTGTCTGGGTTTGCACATTCATCGGGAGCGCTCCGGCGCTAGTACGCGACGTGAAAGCGAAAGCCAACACCGGCATGATTTTTTTCAGATGACGGAGTGGGTTGATGCCAACCACACTTACCAGCAGTAGATGAACACCGAACATGATGGCAATCGCGATATAGGACGCCATGACAAAGTTAATGAGCTTAAGAATGTCCGCATAGTTCGAACCGGAAACCACCTTAGTCATCAGCGCCAGCACGCCAAATGGCGTCAACCGTAAAACCAGCGTCACCATGCGCATAACGATATCGTGGGCAACCTCGGTGAACTTCTCAAAGCTTGAGAAAATCTCGGGTTTCTTGCGTGCAATCCCAGTGGCCGAAATGCCGATAAAAATGGCAAAGATGACCACGGCGATGGTCGACGTCTTTCGCGCACCAGTCATATCAAGGAAGGGGTTCGCCGGGAAGAACTCCAGCACCATTTTGGCAAACGACATGTTTTTCAAGCTACCCAATGTGGTTTGCAGACTTGAAATACGGGCGGTTTCGGCTGCGCCGGCGGTCAGACCTTCTGCGGTGAGCCCGAAGAGAGTGGTCATCAGGATGCCGACAGCCGCCGAGATCATCGTAGTAAAAATGAGCACGCCTATCGTCAGTGAGCTGATTTTTCCAAGCGCTGTACCCCCTTTGAGTTTAAGGATCGCCGACACGATTGAAACCATGATCAGCGGAATGACAATCATCTGTAGTAGCTTGACGTAGCCGCTACCCACTAAATCCAAGTATTCGGTAGTCTTAATGATCTGCGGCGAATTTACGCCATAGATTAGTTGTAGCGCAGCGCCAAACAGGATGCCGAGGCCAAGGCCCGCAAAGACCCGCGTAGTGAAACTCAGGTGTTTCTGTTGCAAACGAAAGAGAAAAAACAGCAATGTTACGAAAACAATCAGGTTTCCAATTACGCTAGACATCATGATCGCTATACCCCCCTCAAAATGTTAAATGGCCTACCTGGTTTATGGATGAGCGCCAAACCGTACCCCATCCGATGATTTTTTAATTTAAAAGATCTGGAAACAGACAAAAGAGCTTCACGTTCCCGTCATGGGTGTGCATGCTTTGCCCGCATGATCTTGATAATCTGAATATCCGTTTCGAGCATTCCCTCACTGGACAAACGACCCAGATTGGCAATGCTGTGATCAACGTTGTCGCTGACGATGCTTTCACGCTGAGTGACGCACAGATTGTTGATGGCCAATAAAGCCGACTTGACGGCGGCCGAGGTAGAGGTCGAGACCTTCATAGAGCAGGCGCTGCCCGCACCGTCACAGATGATTCCGGAGACATCGCCGATCATGTTGTTGATACAGTGACTGATCTGTTGGTACTGGCCACCCAACAGCCACGTAATGGCGGCACCAGCGCCCATTGCTGCGGTACTGGCGGCACACAAGGCCGACAGCTTGTTTTGGTGTTTCTTGATATAGATGGCAATCAGATGACTCATGATCAGCGCGCGAGTCAGTTGCGCTTCATCGGACTTAAGGAAGCGCGCGGCTGCAACCACCGGCATGGTGGCGGCGATACCCTGGTTACCCGAGCCGGAGTTTGACATCGCAGGCAGCATGGCGCCATCCATACGGGCATCCGAAGCAGCAGAGGACAAGCGCATTGCCATCGTCATCAGGTCGTCGGAAAGCATCTTGCGATCCACCTGCTCGGTCAGGGTCTTTCCGATGCACAGGCCATAGCCCAGTAAGCCTTCGTCGGCCAGCGCCAGATTGAGGCGCGCAGCCTCTCGGATGAATCCGATATCGTCTAGCGGCACCTCAAGCGCGAAATCAACGATGTTACGCAGAGTGATGCCGTGTTCCAATCGATCGATGGCCTGTGTCGCGTTGGCTTCCTTTTGCACTTCCTGAAGCAGGATTTTTCCGTTCAGTTCCTTCAACACGACGCGGGTATGACTGCCGCAAATCACGACGCGCGCAATCTGTCCGGCCGCTGTCGCCAGCACCTCCGCATAAAGAATCTCCGCCACCTCTTTGATGTCAACCTTGATCCTTGGAAGCAAGGTCTTGGCGTGCGCCACTTGGCTGGGCGTCAGCGTTTTCAGCACCTCGAGTCCTTCGAGGTGATTCCCTCCAACCGCGCCTACGGCCGCGGCAATCGGAAGCCCAATCATGTCCGTGCCGGGTACACCGACGCCCATTCCATTCTTGAACAGATTGCCACTGACCCAAACCGACATCGCCTCGGGCTCATGTCCAAGCAACTCGCGGCAATGCGCGGCAGCCAGAGCAACCGAGATCGGTTCGGTGCACCCAAGCGCCGGGATGACTTCGCGTTTGAGCAGAGCAATTAGCTCACACCATTTTTGATTCATGCTATGCACTTTCATCTTTCAGAATAGGCACCACGGTATCGTCACTCGATTGGGTAGCCTTGTGATTACGAATGTGTAGGTATACTGTGTGGCGAGAGATCCCTAGCCTGTTTGCCACCTGTTGAACGGCATCTTTGATGTCAAAAATGCCTTGCTCGTAGAGTGTGGCGATGATTGTCTTGTTGTGCGCCCCCGCACTTAAGTGGGGATTCCCTTCATCCACGCGCCGCAGTGCCAGCGCGACCAGATCCTCGACAGAGCGAGCAAAATTCTCATTTTTTGAGGTTACTAATGGTGTGGGTGTCATCGTCTGGAGCAAACTACTAAGCGTTGTATCCAGACTGAAATTTACGCAAAGCATCCCGATGGGCTGTCCAGCACGGTTGCGTAATGTGATGGAGACTGATTTCATCATGCCCCCCTCGCGGGTCTGTGTGAAATAGCTGCTCCAAAGCCCTTCTTCAAACGAAGACAGGTGGGAAAGCACAAAGTCCGTGACCGGCGCACCTTCTTTGCGTCCGGTGATGTGACCGTTGGCAATTTTGATCACCGATGCATGCAAGTTATCAAAGGCATGCAGTACAACTTCGCAGCCAGGCCCAAACAAGGCTGCCAGCGCCTCGACCACGGGACTATAACTGTCAATCAAGTGGCGTTCGTTCTCATCGAATTCGCCGCGTTGCCTCAAAATGGTATCCATGTTTACGGACAAATCAACATAAGTTGATTATTACTGGTGATTCCGACAGCCTATTAATAAACAAGCGTTGAGTCAACGAAAAATATTACTGGTGGTGTTTGGGTCACGCAAAACAAACCCCGCCTTCGGCACTGACCGGGGATTGTTTTCCTGCCAGCGGCAACAAAACGGGCCAGGAAGCCCTGAATCTTGGGGCTTTTTCGTCACCAGGCAGGTTCCCTCCATTATTTCCTGCCCTCAGGACGCACCTTGGGCGTGCAACGCCAACAAGCGCCGCTTGGCGATGCACAGATTGGCCAGGGCAAAGAGGGCGAACAGGCTAGCTTTGAAAGAGCAAGGTGGTCCTCCGTTGTCACACCAGAGCGCAGCGACGTCTAGCGACGGTAGAGCTCGAAGGTGCCGATCAGCGCTTCCAACTGGCGTGAGGTGCTCAGCAGTTCGTCGGCGGCGACCTTAGCCGAGCGGGCAGCGTGTGTGTTCTGCTCGATCAGGTCGGTGATCTGTTGCATGCTGCTGGCGACTTCTTCTGAGGCGATACCTTGCTGCCTAGCGGAGTCCGAAATCTGAGCCGCCATCAGCGAGACCTGGCTCGACGAATGGGTGATCTCCTCCAGCCCGGCGACACTCTCGCGCAGCTTGCCGATACCGTTGTCGACCTCCTGTGCCGCCAGATCCATGCTCGCTACCGCCTGTGCGGTCACGCTCTGGATCTCGTTGACCGTCATATTGATGTCGGCGGTGGAGGTTGTCGTCCGTTCAGCCAGTTTGCGGACTTCGTCGGCGACCACGGCAAAGCCACGGCCTTGCTCACCGGCGCGGGCAGCTTCGATGGCGGCATTGAGTGCCAGCAGGTTGGTCTGGCTGGCGATATCGGAAATGACGCCAGTGATGTCGCCTATCTTGGCAATCGACTGGTTGAGCTGGTCAATGGTGGTATTTGAACTGGTGACGGCTTCAACGACACGGGTGGTCGCGGCCATGCTCTGGCTGATGTTGGTGTTGCTCTGCGCCACTTGCATTTGTGATTCGCGGGCCGCCGAGGCGGTGTCTTCAGCATTGGCAGCCACTTCCTGCACCGACTGGCTGAATTCCTCGGTCGCCGAAGCGACACCTTCGACGCTGGCCTGTTGCTGCTCGGATTGCGCTGAAACGCGTGACATCTGTTCTTCAAGCAGGCGACAACGCTGGTCGATGGCCTGCGAGGCGGTATTGATTTCGTCGAGCATCGCCTTGATCGTGCCCTGCATGGTGGCCAGGTTGCACATCAACAATCCCGGCTCATCGCGGCCATCGATGTCGATTTCGTCAGTCAGTTTGCCTTCGGCGATCCTGTCGAAGTGTTGCATGGTCTTGCGGAGCGGAGTGACGATGGCCGAAACCAAAAGCGTGCCACCAATGGTGGCGATCAGGACAGCCGCAACGATCAGGCCGATGCTCAGATTGCGTGTGACCTCGTATTCGGTCTTGGCAGTGGCGTACTTTGATTCCGCATCGATGGCGAGTTGCTTGAGCAGGGCATCGGCATCCCGTTTCAGCTCAGCGTGCAGCGGGTTGATCTTGAGTAGCAGCAAGGCATTTGCTTCGACAAATTTGCCTTCCTCCAACAGGTTGCTGGCAATGGCGATGCCTTCCTTGGAGTAACGCTCACGGGTCTCGCCAAACTTGGCGAGCAGCGCCTTCTGCTTGTCCGTCAGTTGCTGTTTGTTCAGTGACTCCAACTCGGCGTTGATAATTTCGCGATTTTTCAGACGCGCATCCGTGTGGAAGCTAATCGGGTGATCGTGGAGCTTGGAATTCGGATTACCGGGATCGTGCTGCAGGCCGAGCATGATCTGAGAACGGTTGTCGACAAGGTGGTAGAGCATCTTGTTCACACTGTTCGACGGCAACAGGTTGTCGCGGTAGATGACATTCAGTTCATCGTTGGCATTCGATAGGCTGCGTAGGCCGAAAAAACCGATGATCACCATCAGGACGACGAGCCCCGCCAGTGCAGCCCACAGGCGTGGGCCGATTGCTAGGCTGCGGCGGCCGGTGCGGGGCAGGCTGCCATCTAGGCCAGCGGTGCGGTACAACCCTTCGACGGCCGACCTCTTTTCGACGGAAAGCGGTGTACGCACGGACATAAAGCCGGTGATCTCGCCGTTTTTTTTGAGCGGCACAACAAAGGCTTCAACCCAGTAGTGATCGCCGTTCTTACAACGGTTTTTGACCGCGCCTCGCCACGGCAGGCCAGCTTTAATCGTCTTCCATAGGTCATCAAAGGCTGCCATCGGCATGTCGGGGTGGCGAACGATGTTGTGGCTTTTACCAATCAACTCGTCGCGGGAGAAACCGCTGATGTCGACAAAGGCATCGTTGCAGTAGGTGATTACGCCCTTGAGATCAGTCTTGGAGACCAGGTATCGATTGGGCGGAAAATGAACTTCCTTCTGCGTTACCGGCTGATTGTTTTTCATGGGTTGGTTTTTCTGTCAGGCACGAAGATATTTATAACCTATCAGGTGATTGTATGCTGACTATGATAGGAAATTTCAAGCCGGTGCCTTGGGCCAGGAACCGCTATCGATCCATTCGGCAAATAACCGGGCGATGCAGATTTTGGAGTGGCTGGAAGTACGCCTCGTCACAATGCCAGCAAGTTGACCGCACAGCTAGGCCTGTGGCCACTTCTGCTGCTAGGCCAATTCAGCAACTTCGATACGATCACGCCCAAGTGATTTCGCTCGATATAGCGCCGCATCGGCTCTTGCAATCAGATTTTCAGGAGAGAGTCCAAAGGCTGGGACTGCGCGAGCCACTCCGAAGCTTAGGGTGACTTGCCCGGTCGGCGACAAAGAGTGCTTGATGGACAGTTTGGCCACTGCGTCTTGAATACGTTTGGCGGTCGCCAGCACCTGCTCTTCACTGTTATCTGGCA
>CAZHFS010000061.1:0-11798 GCA_964531885.1 uncultured Propionivibrio sp. | reverse complement strand
TCATTGCTGATACCTTGCGTAGCAAGAAAGGCAATGTCAGGGTAACTGTGCGGCAAGGGGATCTGACTATCCGTGAAGTCGATGCAGGTATAGATGCCTTGCTGAATGCACCGCTTGGCAATATTTCGCTTCAGCTGGTCAAGGCTGGCCGTGACATCGTGGCAAAAGCAGGTAGAAGCATTGATGTTGGCACGGGTACGGCCGGCCGCAACTTTGTCCTTGCTTCTACAGGGGGTGACATTAAAGTCGGGCAGGGCGAATCCAGGAAGATTGATTTCAGCGCACCAGGCGAAATCGATGCCGGTTCGCAAAAAGTTATCCAGGAAATTGACCTCCAAGGCCAACGTATTCGCGGCACGGTTCAAGGAGGCGCCGGAAAAGTTACCGGTGTGGTGACGGGCTATCGCGGTGGCATCGCAGAGGATGTGCAACTCACGCTCTCGGGTGTTGGCGGGTTTGCTCTGGATAAGTTCTGGAGCAATACGGCCCAGGTAAATAACCCGGTGGGCACTCTGACCATTGAAGATGCCCGGATCATGAAACGTGGCACTTTCGCCAACCCGCTGACGTTGGTTCTGGTCGATCAACTGGATCGGCGCATCCAGAATGGAGACGTTCAGCTCTTTACCGATAAAGCTCCGTTCTCGATGGATTTATTTGCCAACAAAGTATTCACCGATGCATATATCATCTATAGGAGTACCAAGCACGACGTGCTGTTCCGTTCCGGGGTCAATACCAGCGCCAATACGCTGACGTTCGATGACCGTTCGTTCGCGCGCTTGAGTAATTACAACACCGGGATGGATCGCTACTCGGCTTTCTACTCACAGCGGAACATCGCGGCCATGCCCAGCGAACTCTCCCGTTTTGCGGAGTCTGCGCTCGAACAGCAACTGGCAGCACTGGAAACAGAGGAGGGGGCGCCAGCGGCAGGGTTGCCGGACGGGGTGCCTTACCGGACAACCGGCGTGGTGCGTTATAAAGGATATGCCGTGTCGTCAGAATGCGGCGCCGAGGGAGGGGATCAATGCAGCGAGTAAAGCAAAAGCTGTTTTTCATCAGCATCGGCCTGCTGAGTGTGGCCCAGGTTTACGCTCAGCAGCGGCCGTCGGCGCGAGCTTCTGATCCTGGGGTGGTACAACAGCGCCAGATTGAGGAAGAGCGCCGGCGACGGGAGGAGTTGCGGGAACAGCAGCCCAGCGTGACCGACCCGCTACACTACGAACCTTTGCCGGTACAGGCTCCAGCTCCGGCTGGGCAGGATGCGGTTCGCTTCCTGGTGAAAGAAATCAAATTCACCCCATCCGAGATCTTGAGCGCAGAGGAACTGGCTGCGTTAGCCTCGGCGTATCAGGGCAAAGAAATTACATTGTCCGATTTAAAGCGCTTGACGGCTGAAATCAACCAGCTCTATCAGCGCAAAGGGGTCGTGACTGCCCAGGCCATTTTGCCGCCACAGGATATCACCAGTGGTACCGTGCAAATCCGGCTTGTCGAAGGACGTCTTGGCTCCATGAATATCCGGGGTAATGACAGCACACGGCCTAGTTATATTGAGTTCTTTCTGGGTGTCGAGCCTGGATCCGTCATGGATGTCGGTTCGCTGGAAAAGTCCTTGATCCGGTTTAATCGGACCAACGACATCCAGTTGCAGGCCGATCTCAAGGCTGGCACACAGTTCGGAACAACTGATCTCGAACTGCAGGTCAATGAACCTGAGCGCCATGTGCTGCGTTTGACTGCTGATAATCTGGGGAGCGTTGGCACCGGCGTCAATCGGGGCGGAGTGAGTTATTTCAATCGCAGCCTGCTGGGCTTTCGCGACGACTTGGCACTTTCCTATACCGGGGCAAACGGACAAGAGAGTCAGGCCTATAGCTATGGCGTTCCGATTACACCCTGGGGTGGACGCCTGACCGCCGGCTATTACCGTGACCATACCTGGGTAAAGAACGGCTCGCTAAATAGCCTTAATTTGTCGGGTATTTCGACAGCCCGTACTTTGACCTTGCGGCAGCCGACTTTCGTTGATTCGAACAAACTTGTTGTTCTCGTTCTGGGAGGAAATTAACGGTCAACGACGAACTGGATTGAGACGGTGCAGCTGCAAACAACCGAGACGAGGGATGCAAGCATCGGGCTTGAAGCCTCCTGGTTCGACCAAAAGAATGACTGGTTTGTGAGCTATATCCGGGCCTTTGGATCCCTCCAGGGCGACACGCGTAACGATTTCAGCCACAACTACGTGATAGACCGGGGAGCGTTGCGCTACAGCCACGATTTCGGTAGTGGTTATGCGCTAAGAACCTCGCTGTCGTGGCAGTCGAGCAATACCCCGAAATTGCCGTCCAGCGAGCAGTTTTTCATTGGCGGGGACGGCAGCGTGCGGGGGTATCCGGTTGGGGTTTTCGCTGGAGATACCGGGCAGTTCGTGAGCGCTGAAATGCATCATCCCATGTTTGAGGCTGGTTCAAATTCGGCTGGTGTTGCTGCTTCCGGCTTCTTTTTCATCGATTATGGCCGGGTCAAGCCTTTCCGTCCGCCCAACACCCTGTATCGCGAGCACGACACGTTGACGGGGGCAGGGTGGGGCTTGTTGGCCAATATGGGTAAGCGTGCCTATGGTCGTCTGACGTTTGGTTATGGGCTCGAGAAAGTACCTAACCAACCCATCCCACGCCCCTATGAAATCAACTTTCAGGTTGTTTTCAACGTGATGTGAGTGCGCATTGAAACTGTTTGCCGCGGACTTGTCCGCGGTTTTTTGTGGAGCGCTTGTCGTGCAAGCTCGCCTAGCTGTGCTTGGCAGAAGGGTCAAGTGTGGGCTGGGTAAAAAGGACCAGAGCAGGCCAGAGCTTGGCTTTTCTGATAGATAGTGGTTTCTGGTCTTCTACCTTTTGCTGTGGTAAAATCCGCTGGTTTTGCTGACAGTTGTTGGCAAATCAACAGGCGAACCATGGTGGTTCGCCCGGCGTGTCGGAAGGCGCGTTGATTACGCACATCTGCTCGATCAAGGGTGTCCGCCGTCAGGCGGGCGTAGGTGGGTAGATGGTGGTTTAACCCTGACAGGAATTATTGATATGTCCATGACCATGCGTCAAATGCTGGAGGCCGGCGTTCACTTTGGCCACCAAACCCGTTTCTGGAACCCCAAGATGGCTCCGTACATCTTCGGGGCGCGTAGCAAGATTCATATCGTCAACCTTGAGAAGACGCTTGCCAAGTACAACGAAGCCATGGCCTTCGTTCGCAAGCTGTCGGCCAACAAAGGGACGATTCTGTTTGTCGGCACCAAGCGTCAGGCCCGCGAAATCGTTGCCGAAGAGGCAATGCGTGCAGGTGCGCCGTTTGTCGATCAGCGTTGGCTCGGCGGCATGCTGACCAACTTCAAGACCATCAAGCAGTCGACCAAGCGTCTGAAGGACATGGATGCAATGGTTGAAGATGGCTCGCTCGAAAAACTCGGCAAGAAAGAGGCGCTGATGCACACGCGCGAACTCGCCAAGCTGCAGAAGTCGATCGGCGGCATCAGCGAGATGGCCGCCCTGCCTGACGCTCTGTTTGTTATCGATGTCGGCTATCACAAGATCGCTATCACCGAAGCCAACAAGCTTGGTATTCCGGTCATTGCCGTAGTTGATACCAACCACTCTCCGGAAGGCGTCGATTACGTCATCCCGGGTAACGATGACTCGTCGAGCGCCATTCGCTTGTACGCTCGCGGTGTGGCGGATGCCATTCTTGAAGGGCGCAGCCAGTTCGTCGAAGAAATCATTGCCGCCGCCTCGGGCGATGATTTTGTTGAAGAGTCTGCAGAGTAAAGTTCTTGCGCCCGGCTTTGCACGAAAAGTGCACCGCTGGATGCTTTCTTACTGAATTGAACTTGATGCGGCCGGTTATATCCGGCCGCATCCCCAAGTGGAGAGAATAAAATGGCGGAAATTACCGCAGCAATGGTTAAAGAGTTGCGCGAGAAAACTGACGCGCCGATGATGGAGTGCAAGAAAGCCCTGTCCGAAGCTGCTGGCGATATGGTCAAGGCAGAAGAAATCCTGCGCGTCAAGCTGGGTTCCAAGGCGACCAAAGCGGCTGCGCGGATCACTGCAGAGGGTGTGGTCGGTATCTGCATCGCTGCTGACGGCAAGCTCGGATCGATCATCGAAGTGAACTGCGAAACCGATTTCGTCGCGAAGAACGACGATTTCCTGGCGCTCACCAAAGGTTGCGCAGAACTGGTTGCTTCCGCGAATCCGGCTGACGTTGCCGCGCTGTCGGCCTTGCCTTTTGGCGAAGGGACCGTTGAATCGACCCGCACTGCGCTGGTCGGCAAGATCGGCGAAAACATGACTTTCCGTCGCTTCGTCCGAGTGGAAGCCAAAGGCAAGCTGTACAGCTACATTCACGGCGGCGCCAAGATCGGCGTGCTGCTTGATCTGGTGGGAGGCGACGATCAGCTCGGCAAGGATCTCGCGATGCATATCGCAGCCTCCAAGCCCAAAGCGCTTGATGCATCGGGCGTGGCTCCGGAGTTGATCGACAGCGAGCGTCGTGTTGCTATCGAAAAAGCGCGCGAAGCTGGCAAGCCTGAAGCAATGATCGAGAAGATTGCCGAAGGTTCGGTGCAGAAATACCTCAAGGACGTTACCTTGCTTGGTCAGGTTTTTGTGAAGGCCGAAGATGGCAAGCAGACGATCGAGCAGTTGCTTAAGTCCAAAGGCGCCTCGGTTGCCGGCTTTACGCTGTACATCGTTGGCGAAGGCATCGAGAAGCGCGTGAATGACTTTGCAGCTGAAGTTGCGGCCCAGGCTGCTGCTGCCGCTCAGAAGTAAGTTGGAGGAGTGACCATGGCCGACACTGCAGTTCCGAAATACAATCGCATTCTCCTCAAATTGTCGGGCGAAGCCCTGATGGGCTCCGATGCTTATGGTATCAACCGGCAAACCATCTCTGAAATCGTTGGAGAGGTGAAGAGTGTGGTTGATCTCGGCGTGCAGGTCGGCGTGGTGATTGGCGGAGGCAATATTTTCCGCGGTGTCGCTCCTGCCGCAAATGGCATGGATCGCGCCCAGGCCGATTACATGGGGATGCTGGCTACCGTTATGAACGGGCTTGCCTTGCAGGATGCCATGCGCGTCGCCGGCATGGCTGCGCGCGTCCAGTCGGCGCTGGTTATCGAACAAGTGGTGGAGCCGTATATTCGCGGCAGAGCCATCCGTTATCTGGAGCAAGGGCGGACTGTTATTTTCGCCGGCGGGACGGGCAACCCGTTCTTTACTACCGATACCGCTGCAGCCTTGCGTGGCGCAGAAATTGGTGCGGAGATCGTGCTCAAGGCGACCAAAGTCGACGGCATCTATACGGCTGACCCGAAAAAGGACCCGTCCGCCACGCGTTATGATCAGATCAGTTTCAATGAGGTAATGAGCAAGAACCTGGCGGTGATGGACGCAACTGCCTTTGCACTTTGCCGGGATCGTAAATTACCGATCAACGTATTCTCGATTTTCAAGCCGGGCGCATTGAAGCGAGTCGTCCTTGGCGAAAAAGAGGGAACCTTCGTCTATTGCTGAAGGGGAGGGAAAAACATGACGATCGCTGACATCAAAAAAACAGCCGAACATAAAATGCAAAAGTCGATCGAGTCGTTAAAGACCGATCTGGCAAAGGTGCGTACTGGCCGCGCTCACACCGGCCTGCTCGATCACGTTCAAGTGGATTATTACGGCTCGATGGTTCCCGTGAATACGGTGGCCAACATAACGTTGCTTGACCCCCGCACCCTGGGTGTCCAGCCATGGGAAAAGAATTTGGTCGGCAAGGTTGAGAAGGCCATCCGTGACTCTGATCTTGGCTTGAATCCAGCGACCCAGGGTGAGTTGATTCGTGTCCCGATGCCGGCGCTGACAGAGGAGCGTCGTCGTGACTTGACCAAGGTCGTCAAGCATGAGTGCGAGAACTGTCGTGTTGCAATCCGCAATTTGCGACGCGATGCCAATGCTTCACTCAAGGAACTGCTCAAGAAGAAGGAATGCTCGGAAGACGACGAGCGTCGCTCGCAAGAGGATGTTCAAAAGCTTACCGACAAGTACATCAGTGAAGTAGACAAGATGTACACGCAAAAAGAAACTGAACTGATGGCCATTTAAGGCGCATTCCTCAGGGGGATACGTCCTTGATTTTTACCAGTTCCACCGAACAGGTTCCGCTTGCTTCGGACTACCCGCAACACGTTGCCATCATCATGGATGGCAACGGCCGCTGGGCAAAAAAACGTTTTTTGCCTCGGTTTGCAGGTCACCGCCGCGGCGTGGAAACCGTCAGGGAAACCGTGCGCTATTGCCTTGATCATGGCATTTCGTACCTGACCCTGTTCGCCTTCAGCTCAGAAAACTGGCGACGCCCTCCCGAAGAAGTATCCCTGCTGATGCAGCTTTTCGTTAAGGCGCTTCAGCAGGAAGTCATTGCGCTTGACCGAAACGGCGTTCGTCTTTGCGTCATCGGTGATCGTTCGCGATTTGACGCTGATCTCAGAGCACTGATCGAAGAAGGTGAGCGGCAAACAGCAGCGAATACGCGTCTGACCCTGACCATTGCCGCAAATTACGGCGGGCGCTGGGATATTCTTCAGGCCATGAACGCCTTGGCTCAGCAGCACCCAGAAAAGCTCGGATCCTGGACCGAGGCCGATCTGGGACCCTTTTTGTCGATGCACTACGCGCCTGAACCTGATTTGTTCATACGAACCGGGGGTGAGGAGCGCATCAGTAATTTCCTGCTCTGGCAGTTGGCCTATACCGAATTTCATTTTACCGAAACACTTTGGCCGGAATTCGACGGGACCGCCTTCGAGCAAGCAATCCGCTCATACCGTAAACGTGAGCGGAGGTTTGGTCGGACGAGCGAACAATTATCCGAGGCCGCCGCTGTCAAGCCGGCCTCTTCGGGTTGATACTTCAATGCTGAAAACGCGGATCATCACCGCGCTTCTTCTCTTTGTCTTCTTTGTTTCAGCGCTTTTCTTTTCTTCTCCTGCGGTATGGGTTGTTCTTGCCACGGCGGTCGCCGCATTGGCGGCTTGGGAGTGGGGGGCGTTGCAGGCATTCGGGGCGCGAAGCAGAGTTGCGCTGGCAGTGGCTGTCTTGCTGTTTGCTGCGCTGATTGCCAGCTTGCATCCAGAAGCGCTTGGGCTCGGGTCTGGCTTCTCATACCAAGCAGGCTGGGGCCTCGGTCGCTGGTTTTATGTGCCCGTTACCATTTTCTGGGTGCTTGTGGTTCCTGTCTGGATGCGAACGCGCTGGTCGCTGCCTCGATCGTTGGCCGGCAGTTTGATCGGGATGTTGCTCATCCTTCCAACATGGCTCGCCCTTATTCAGCTTCGCCAACTCGGACCATGGGCCTTGATTGGCTTGATGGCAGTTGTCTGGGTCGCAGACACCGGGGCCTATTTCTTTGGCAGGCGGTTTGGTCGCACGAAGCTGGCGCCCAATATAAGCCCTGGTAAAACCTGGGAGGGGGCGATTGGTGGCACCGTCCTGGTTGTGATTTATGGGCTCGTTATCGGATTTGGTTTTTCCTTGGTGTCGTCGTCAGGAATTGCATCACTAACCTTTGGCATGCTTGCTTTCGCTGCGTTGAGCATCATTGGCGATCTATTTGAATCACTCCTTAAACGACAGGCAGGATTGAAAGATAGCAGCGCAATCTTGCCAGGACATGGCGGCATTCTTGATCGAATCGACAGCCTGACCTCGACCCTGCCTATCGCTTCGCTTATCTGGCTTTTGCAGTGGCTCTGAACATGAGAACGCTCACCGTCCTTGGATCCACCGGATCCGTTGGTGTCAGTACCTTGGATGTCGTACGGAGACATCCCGGAAAATATCGGATCGCCGCTCTTTGCGCTCACTCGCAGCAGGATCGTCTGTTTGAACAATGCCTTGAATTCAAGCCGACCTATGCGGTTCTAGGCAAAATTGAATGCGCTGTTGAATTGCAGGAACGTCTTCGTCGTGCAGGTTCCTTGACGAAAGTCGAGTATGGCGAAGCCGCGCTCGAAAAAATGGCATCTTTGCCCGAAGCCGATACGGTAATGGCAGCGATCGTAGGTGCAGCGGGTTTGCTGCCTGCGCTTGCCGCTGCGCGTGCAGGCAAACGCATCCTGCTGGCTAACAAGGAAGCGCTGGTGATGGCTGGGGCAGTTTTTATGCGCGCTGTCAAGGAGCATGGCGCAGAACTGCATCCAATCGACAGCGAACATAACGCTGTATTTCAGTCACTTCCGAGTAATTATTCAGGTGATTTGTCAGGTTCAGGTGTTGAGCGAATTTTGCTGACTGCCTCCGGTGGGCCGTTCAGAAATGCGAATCCCGACGATTTGCATGCCGTGACACCTGATCAGGCATGCGCCCACCCCAAATGGTCCATGGGGCGCAAGATATCGGTTGATTCCGCCACCATGATGAATAAAGGGCTTGAAGTTATCGAGGCGCACTGGTTGTTCAATATACCCGGTGAGCGCATTGATGTCGTCATTCACCCCGAAAGTGTGATCCATTCGCTCGTTCAGTATGTCGACGGTTCGGTGATTGCCGAACTCGGCAACCCGGATATGCGCACCCCGATCGCCCATGCGCTTGCCTACCCGGAACGGATTGTCTCCGGCGTCGGGTCTCTGGATTTGTTTGCCGTGGGGCAGTTAAATTTTTCCCGTCCGGATGCTGCCCTTTTTCCGTGCCTTGCTTTGGCCTACAAAGCACTTTCCCAAGGCGGCAGCGCCTCCGCGGTGCTAAATGCTGCAAACGAGGTGGCCGTTCAAGCCTTTCTGGATGGCCAGTTATCATTTACCTCGATTGCCACAGTGAACCAGATGGTTCTTGATTCGGTTCCGATTGTGCCAGTCAATACGATAGACGACGTGCTGCAAGCGGACATGCAAGCCCGCCAAGCCGCTCTTGACTTGGTTTCAGAGCGCCGTATCCAATGAACGATTTTGTGTTTTATGCCCTGGCATTCGCCATCCTCTTGGGGGTGCTGATTGTCGTTCATGAGTTCGGGCACTATCTTGTTGCAAGACTCTGTGGCGTCAAGGTGCTGCGTTTTTCTGTCGGTTTTGGTCGGCCCATCGCATCATTCCGATCAGGCGCGGATCGTACCGAATGGGCGTTGGGGGCTTTCCCCCTTGGCGGGTATGTCAAAATGCTTGATGAGCGAGAGGGGGCGGTTCCTCCGGAAGAGTTGCACCGCAGCTTTACTCGCCAGTCGGTCTGGAAACGGATCGCCATCGTTTCGGCAGGCCCGCTAGCTAACTTTCTTCTGGCCATCCTGGTTTACTGGGCTGTCTTTTGGCAGGGTAGCGAGGAATTACGCCCCGTTCTTGGCCCCCCCATCGCCGCTAGTGCTGCAGCGGCTGCGGGGGTTGAGGATGGTGAGCGAGTCATGAGTGCGGGAGGGCGTACCGTCCAAACGTGGCAAGACCTGCGCTGGATGCTCATCAAGCAAGCCGTGTCGAACGATGAGATCACGCTGGAAGTGATCAACCGGAAAAATGAAATCGCTTATCGACGCATCAATTTAGCGCTGGCAAGATCGAATGGCTGGGAAGGGGACGGGATCGACAAGCTTGGCCTGACTCTGCATCGCCCCACGATTTTGCCTGTAATAGGGACCGTCGCCGCATCATCTCCAGCTGAGAACGCAGGTCTTAAACAGGGAGATCGAGTTAGCGAAATTGATGGGCGGCCAATTAGTGCTTGGCATGAGGTCGTACAATCGGTGCGTGAGGCCCCGGGGAAACAACTCATTTTTCTGATTATCCGTGATGACCAGGAATATCGTCTGACTATCACGCCTGGCGTGCGCGAAGAGGGTGGCAAACAATTTGGTCGGATCGGTGCGGGCGCCCGTGATGGCGCAGACATTCGCCAGAAAATGATGGTTGTTGTCCGCCATGATGCGGCTGACGCTTTCGTGCGCGCCCTGGCCGAGACCTGGGATAAAACCGTTTTCAGCGTGGAAATGCTTGGTCGGATGTTGATTGGCCAGGTTTCCTGGAAAAATGTCAGCGGCCCGGTGTCCATCGCTGATTACGCCGGGCAGTCAGCCAAGTTGGGGCTAGATTACTACCTGAAATTCATGGCCCTGGTCAGCATCAGTTTAGGGGTTCTCAATCTCCTTCCCGTCCCAATTCTGGATGGGGGACATTTGCTGTATTATGTCGCAGAGATTATCAAGGGGAGGCCTCTTTCCGAGCGTAGCATGGAGTTCGGTCAGAAAATCGGCCTGGCTTTGATGTTGATGCTGATGGCCTGTGCCTTTTATAACGATATCAATCGATTGCTTTCCGGCTGAATCTGAATGAAGAAGAAACTGATCGTTGCAATACTAGCCTCTGTCTTTGCCGGTGGTGTGCTCGCCTTCGAACCTTTTGTCGTACAGGATATCCGCGTTGACGGCATCCAGCGCACAGAAGCCGGTACGGTTTTTAGCTACCTTCCCGTCAAGGTGGGCGAAACCATGACGGACGAAAAAGCGGCCCAGGCTATCAGGGCTCTTTATGCGACCGGTTTCTTCAAGGATGTGCGCATCGAGATTGACAGGGGGGTTGTTGTCGTTGTCATTGAAGAGCGTCCGGCCATTGCCCAGATCGATTTTGTCGGACTGAAAGAGTTTGACAAGGAACAGATCATCAAGGGCCTGAAAGATGCAGGGTTTGCGGTGTCGAACTCTTTCGACCGCTCAATGCTGGAGCGCGCCGAACAGGAGTTAAAGCGGCAATATCTCTCGCGGGGTCTTTATAGCGTCACTGTCACGACCACCGTTACGCCGCTTGAGCGAAACCGCGTTGCTATCAACTTCAATATTGACGAAGGCGCAGCCGCAAGGATCAAGCAAGTCAATATCGTTGGCGCGAAGTCTTTCAAGGAAAAGGATCTGCAAGCGCAATTTCAGCTTAGTACGACGGGTTGGTTGAGTTGGTACACCAAGAACGATCAATATTCCAGGCAAAAGCTATCAGCTGATCTCGAATCCTTGCGGTCCTATTATCTCAACCGTGGATTTCTCGAGTTCAATATTGACTCAACGCAAGTCTCGATCAGCCCGGATAAAAAAGACATCTATATTACCGTCGCCATCACCGAAGGAGAGCGTTACATTGTTTCCTCGGTGAAGCTTGCTGGAGAACTGATTCTTCCAGAGGAAGAATTCAGAAAATCCATGAAAATCAAAGCGGGAGATGTGTTTTCTCGCGAACAACTGAATGAAAGCACAAAATCGATCAGTGACAAACTGTCAGCCAAAGGTTATGCATTTGCCAACGTGAACGCAGCGCCTGAAGTCGACAAAGAGAAACGGCAAGTCGCTTTTACGGTTTTTGTGGATCCGGGTAAGCGCGCTTATGTGAGGCGGGTTAATGTTACTGGTAACAGCAAAACCAGAGACGAGGTTGTGCGTCAGGAAATCCGCCAGATGGAGGGAGGATGGTATGACGATGAGCGCGTCAAGCTTTCCAAACAGAGGATCGACAAGACCGATTATTTCAGTGAGGTGACGGTAGAAACGCCGCCGGTGCCGGGCACCACTGATCAAATTGACGTTAACTACAACGTCACTGAAAAAAACACTGGCAATATCAGCCTTGGCCTCGGCTATTCTCAATCAGAAGGGCTGGTTGTCTCTGGCTCGATTGCACAGGCAAATATCTTTGGCAGTGGCAAGTATGCCTCGGTTCAGGTAAGTACGGGAAAAATCAACCGGATATTGGCTTTTGGTTATACAAATCCCTATTTCACAGTGGA
>CAZHFS010000060.1:0-11987 GCA_964531885.1 uncultured Propionivibrio sp. | reverse complement strand
TGGCACTGGCAAGGCGCAGTGAATGAGCACGGCTACGGCGTCATCGGCCGCGCCGGCCGGGGCACGGGCTTGGTCAAAGCCCATCGCCTGGCCTACGAAATCGCCACCGGCCGGCAATTGCGCCGCGACCAGCTCGTCTGCCACCACTGCGACAACCCGCGCTGCGTCAACCCCAACCACCTCTTCGTCGGCACCCATCGCGACAACTGGAACGACATGCATCGCAAAGGGCGTGGTTCGCCACCACCCCTGATCCGGGGTTCCGCACATCCCAAAGCCAAGCTCAACGAAGGACTGATTCCCGAAGTCTTCCGCCTACGCGCCCTTGGGCTCACCACCTACCAAATCGCCGATGTCTTCGGCATCAGCCGCACGTCCATCTGCGCCGTCCTCAATCGTAAAACCTGGAGGCACGTCCATGCCACCCACCGTCACGCCTGACTCGCACTGCACCCAATCCTTCCCATCCCTTCAAGGAGCCCAGTAATGGCCATCTCACTCAACCAACTCGTGCGCGCCGCGCAGCCCAAACCGCCGATCATGACGCTCTACGGGGTTCACGGTATCGGCAAAAGCACCTTCGCCGCCCAAGCCCCCAGCCCGGTGTTCATCCAGACCGAAGACGGTCTGGGCCTCCTCGACTGCGCCCACTTCCCGCTCGCCGCGAGCTTCGACGACGTCATCGGCGCCTTGGCCGCGCTCTACACCGAGCCGCATGACTTCAAGACCTGCGTCATCGACAGCGTCGACTGGCTCGAAGCGCTGATCTGGGCCAAGGCCTGCCGCGACAACGGCTGGGCCTCCATCGAGGATGCCGGCTACGGCAAAGGCTATGTCGCTGCCTTGAACCTCTGGCGGCAATACCTCGATGGCCTGAACGCCCTGCGTGATGTCAAAGGCATGAGTGTCGTGCAGATCGCCCACACCGACATCAAACGCTTCGACAGCCCCGAGCACGACCCTTACGACCGCTACGTCATCAAGCTGCACGCCCGGGCTGCCGCGCTCCTGCAAGAGCACTCCGACATCGTGCTGTTCGCCAACTACCGCATCAGCACGGTCAAGGCTGACGTCGGCTTCAACAAGAAGGTCGCCCGCGCGGTCGGCTCCGGCGAGCGGGTACTGCACACCAGCGAACGCCCGGCCTTTCTCGCCAAGAACCGCTATGGCCTGCCCGACACCCTGCCACTCGACTGGCCAGCCTTCGCTCAGGCCATGCCTGAGGCGATTCGCCCGCTGCTCATGACCACCCCGGCTGCCGCCACCACTACACAAACCGTTTAAGGAGAACTCTCATGGCTGTTTTTGCACAAACCTTCGATGCCGCCAACGTTGACCCCAATGCGGGTTTCGAGCTCTACCCGGCCGGCAAATACCTCGTTCAGATCATTGCCAGCGAAATGCGCCCGACCAAGGACGGTCGCGGCCAGTACCTGTATCTCGAACTGGACATCCTCGACGGCCAGTTTGCCGGGCGCAAACTCTTCGACCGCTTGAACCTGGTGAACGACAACCCGGACACGGTGGACATCGCCAAGCGTGCGCTGTCGTCAATCTGCCGCGCCACGGGCCAGATGCAGGTCAAGGACTCCGAGCAACTGCACCTGATCCCGCTGATCGCCGATGTACGGGTGCGCCCGCCCAAGGGCCAGTACGGCGAATCCAACTCGATCCGCTATCTGCCGCGTAATGCAGCAGCACAGGCAACGAACGCTGTACCCGCTGCACCGGCGGCCAGTGGCGTCCCCACCGCACCCGCTTTTGCCAGCACTCCAGCCGCCCCAGCCAACCCCGCCGCCAGTGCGGGTCTGCCCTGGAAACGCCAAGCGTAAAGGAGTCCGCCATGACCGAAACGACATTTCCCTCGGCCACGGCGGGCCTGCCCGACACCCTCGAAGGGTGCCGGGTGAGGCTGGCGAGCCTGCACAGCGAGATCGCCGCGATCCGCCTGCAAATCTCCACCACCGATCTGCGCCGCCAGGCCAACCGGCAGACGCTGGATGCAGACTGGTTTCATCGCGCTAAAACCGCCCTGCGCCTGAAACAGGCAGAATCCGCCCGTCTCACGGCCCACCTGAGCACCCTGGCCCTGCACTGTGGCAGTCACCGACGCGAGCGCTTCAAGGATGCGCTGATCGCCGCCATGCGCGCCGAGTGCGACGACACCGCCTGGGCCGGGCTCCTGCAGCGCGCCCGTCAGCTCCATGACACGCAGGAGGTGGTCCATGGCTGAGTTACCGAACATTGCCAGCCCGACGCGCGACGCCATCTTCGCCGCCTATGAAGCCCAGAGCGGCAGCGGCTTCCGGCCGCACCTCGGGGCGTCGCTCATCGGCAAAGACTGCGAGCGCGCCCTGTGGTTTGACTTCCGCTGGACGACCCGTCGCCAGCATCCGGGGCGCCTGCTGCGCCTGTTTGAAACTGGCCAGCTGGAAGAAGCGCGGCTGGTGAGGAATCTTCGCAGCACCGGGGCCACGGTGCTGGAAGTCGATCCCGAGACTGGCCGGCAGATTCGCGTCGAAGCCCATGGCGGGCACTTCGGCGGCTCGCTCGATGGCATTGCCCTGGGGCTCCTCGAAGCGCCGAAGACCTGGCACGTCCTGGAATTCAAGACGCATTCGGCCAAGAGTTTCAAGGAACTCGTTGCCAAAGGCGTGCGCGAGAGCAAACCGCAGCATTTCGCCCAGATGCAAATCTACCTGCATCTGACTGGACTGACTCGCGCCATGTATCTGGCGGTGTGCAAGGACACCGACGACCTCCATGTCGAGCGCATCGAGCACGATGCCGCTTACGCCCAGGGCTTGCTCGACAAAGCCCAGCGGGTGATTCAGGCCAGCTTGCCGCCCGACCGCATCAGCAACGATCCGGCCTGGTATTTGTGCCGCTGGTGCGAGCATGCGGCAGTCTGCCATGGCCAGGCAGCGGCCGAGATCAATTGTCGCACCTGCCTGCACTCGGCCCCGGTCGAGGGCGGCTGGCATTGCACCGCACACCAGCGGCCACTCAGCGATGCAGAGCAACGCACCGCCTGCGCCCAGCATCTGTATCTGCCGGCGCTGGTGCCGGGCGAGCAGGTCGACGCCGGCGAGGGGTGGGTGGAGTATCTGTTTGGCGAAGGCCTGCGCTGGCGCGATACGGGGTTCGACAAGGTCGGCAACGTGGAGGGGGCATCATGCTGACCCTGCGCTCCTACCAATCGGCTGCCATTCAGGGCATCTACGACTACTTCGCCGAGCAGGCCGGAAATCCATTGGTCATCATCCCGACCGCCGGCGGCAAGAGCCTGGTCATGGCCGCCTTCATCGAAGGCGTACTCAAGGCCTGGCCCGAGCAGCGCATCCTGATCCTCACCCATGTCCGCGAACTGATCGAGCAGAACCACGCCGAACTGAAACGCCTGTGGCCCGAGGCCCCGGCCGGCATTTACTCGGCCGGCCTGAAGCAACGCGATATCGCCGCCCGCATCCTGTTCGCTGGCATCCAGTCCATCCATGCCCGGGTGGCGGAAGTCGGCCATTGCGACCTGGTGCTGATCGACGAGGCGCATCTGATCCCGCGGGCGAGTAACACCATGTACCGGCGCTTCCTCGATGGCTTGAAGCAGATCAACCCGCTGCTCAAGGTGATCGGATTCACCGCCACGCCCTACCGGCTGGACTCCGGCCGCCTGCACGAAGGCCAGGACGCCATCTTTACCGACATCGCCTTCGAGGTCTCGGTACGCACGCTGATCGACAACGGCTACCTGGCCCCGCTGATCTCCAAGCGCATGGGGACTGAACTCGATGTCAGTCGTGTCGGCATGCGCGGCGGGGAATTCATCGCCAAAGACCTGGAAGCCGCGGTCGACCAGGAGGCCATCACCTTGGGCGCGGTGGAAGAAATCCTCGCCTACGGTCAGGAGCGCCGCAGTTGGCTGGTGTTCTGCGCCGGCGTTGATCATGCCTTTCATGTTCGCGATGCCTTGCGCGCCAAAGGAGTCTCTTGTGCCACCATCGTCGGCGACACGCCCAGTACCGAGCGCGAGGCCATCATCGCAGCCTTCAAAGCTGGCCAGATTCGCTGCCTGACCAACGCCAATGTGCTGACCACCGGTTTCAACGCGCCGGCCGTCGATCTGATCGCCATGCTGCGCCCGACCCAGTCGGCGGGCCTCTACGTCCAGATCGTCGGGCGTGGTTGCCGCTTGGCCGACGGCAAGCAGAACTGCCTGGTGCTCGACTTCGCCGGCAACGTCAAACGCCACGGGCCGATTGACGCGATCCATCCCAAGCGCCCCGGCAAGGGCGAAGGCGACGCGCCCGTCAAAAGCTGTCCGGCTTGCCACACTCTCGTGCATGCCTCGGTGCGCACCTGCCCGGACTGCGGCCATGCCTTCCCGCCGCCGCAGCCCAAGCTCGAGGCCCGGGCCAGCACGCTCGATGTGGTGAGCAACCCGAAGCCGCAGTGGGTGCCCGTCACCGAGGTGCGTTATGCCCGCCACGAGAAACCCGGCAAACCGCCGTCCTTGCGGGTGGACTACTGGAGCGGCCTCACTCAGCACAGCGAGTGGGTCTGTCTGGAGCATCCGGGCTATGCGCGACAGAAGGCGGTCACCTGGTGGGCACAGCGTGCGCCGGGGCTGCCGGTACCACACAGCATCGCCGACGCCTTGCGGCAGACCGACCAGCTGCGCAGCCCAGCGCAGATCGCCGTGCGCGCCCAGGGCCGTTACACCGAAATCGTCGGGGCGCGCTTTGCGTGACCTTCCCCTCAACCCATCACCACGAGGTAACCCATGATCGATCCCAACGAACACGAAACCAACGCACTCATCGCCGCCGGCGAGGTAGGCGGTGCCTATATCGAGTCCCTCGCTAAAACCGACCTGGCCCAGTTCACCGCCAAGGAGTGGGCCACCCTGATCGACGTGATCGTCACCGCCTTCCAGGATCACCTGCGTGCCGCCTATGACGCTGATCCACCGTTCTGAGGAGCCATGATGACCACCGCAACGACCAACACAACCAACCCCGCCACCACCAACTACGTCGCCCAAGTGGGGGCGAGCCTGCGGGATCGGGGTTACCCTTTTCTGCCGATCCAGCCCGGCACCAAGAAGCCGGGCGCGTGCTCCCTGGGCGTTTGGCACGACTACCCGGACTGGAGCCGCCACTGCGAGCGTGAGACCACCGACATCGAGGTTGATCTGTGGGGGAACTGGCCCGGCGCCGGGATTGGCATCGCCGCCGGCCGGGTGATCGGCATCGACATCGATGTACTCGATGCCGGGATTGCCGCCCAGATCGAGGGGCTGGCCAAACGCATGCTGGGCGACACCCCGGCGGTACGCATTGGCCGTGCGCCGAAGCGTCTCTTGGTCTATCGGGCGGTACAGCCCTTTGCTGGCTTCAAGTATCCGCCCATCGAGGTGCTGGGGCAGGGTCAGCAATTTATCGCCTACGGCATCCATCCCGATACGAAAAAGCCCTACGATTGGCCGGTCGACAATCTGGCTGACCTGCCGCTGACGGAATTGCCGGCGATCACCGAAGCGCAGGCCCGCGAGTTTGCCCAGGAAGCCTACGCGCTGATTCCGCCAAGCATGCGCCCGAAGAGTCTGTGCGCTGGCCACCGGGCGGCCGGAGAGTGCGCCAACCTGCCCGAGCAGCGCGGCACCTATGCGGCGGTCGCCGATGCGCTGACCTGTATCGCCAACGCCGATCTCGACTACAACAGCTGGGTGCGCATCGGCATGGCAATCAAGGGCGCATTGGGCGATGCGGGCTGGCCGTTGTTCGAGGCCTGGTCAGCCAGTTCGCAAAAGCATGAACCCAAGACCACCGCCAAAGCCTGGCGCAGCTTTGCGCCGCAGCGCATCGGGGCGGGGACGCTCTACAAACTGGCGCTGGACAATCGCTGGCAGCCTGCCGCCGATCTGCAGCTCAATGGCGAGATTGTCAGCGATGGACAGCATCCGGCACGGGCACTGCTGGAAGCCTTGCAGGTCAGCGAACCCAGCGGCTCGGTGGCAGCGGTGGCGTCGCTCCCACCCCCGATGCCCCTGCCGACAGGCTGGGATCAGGTCGGCGGCGTCATCGCCGAGATGATGCACTTGATGGTCACCACCGCCAAGCGTCCACAACCGGTCCTGGCCCTGGGGGCGAGTCTCTGCGCCGTCGGCGCACTGATGGGGCGCAAGTACCGCACCGAGAGCAATACGCGCTCAAACCTCTATGTGGTCGGCATCGCTGAGAGTGGCGCCGGCAAGAATCACAGCCGGGTGGTAATCAACGAACTGTTTCGCAAAGCCAACTTGCTGCAGTACCTGGGCGGCAACAAGATCGCTTCGGGCTCGGGGCTGCTGACCGCCATCCAACGCCAGCCGGCCACGTTGTTCCAGTTGGACGAGTTTGGCATGCTCCTCTCGGCTGCCGCTGACCGCAAACGCTCACCACGCTACATCAGCGAAATTCTCGATCTGATGACCGAGCTCTACACCACCTCGGGCACCACCTACTTCGGCGTGGAGTTTGCCAGCAACCAGGACAACACGGCCCATCGCGCCATTCACCAGCCCTGCGCCTGTATCTACGGCACCACGACGCCGCTGCATTTCTGGCAGGCGCTGCAGGCGGCCAACGTCGCTGACGGGTCGCTGGCGCGCTTTCTGATTCTGGAGAGCGAGGAGGATTTCCCGGACAGCAACGAGGTCTTCGGGGTGATCGAGCCGCCGCAGGCCTTGATCGACGCGCTGATCCTGATCCACCAGGGCGGTGGCAAGCTGGGTGGCAATCTGGCCGATGTCGGTGCGGTGGATGAAGTGCAGGTCGAGCCACGCGTGGTGCCGATGACGACTGAGGCGCGGCGTGCCTTCCAGCAGCTGGATCAAACGCTGGTCGGGCGCTTGCGCACAGCACGCGGCAGCGGTTTCTCATCGATCCTGGCGCGTATCGAAGAAAACGCCAGCAAGCTCGCCTTGATCCGGGCGGTGTCCCGTGATCCCGTCGATCCGCAGATCGGGGAGGGCGATGCGCACTGGGGCATTCTGCTCTCGCAGCACTGTGCCGAATCGACGATTCGGGAAGTGACCGCACGCGTGTCGGAGAACCCCGTCGAGTCGCAGCACAAACGGGCGCTGCAGATTCTGCGCGATGCGGGCCAGGCCGGCATGTCGAGAAGCGAGTTTACCCGCCGCACGCAGTTTCTCGATCACCGCCAGCGCGAAGGCGTGCTGCGCACCTTGGCCGAAGCGCAGCTGATTGAGACCGTCATGCTGCAAAGCAAGGGGCGACCGACGCAGTGGATCAAGCTCGTGCCGGAGGTCGTCGGGTGAGATGGGCTTTTATCACTTCCCCCCTTATTTCAATCCCACATACCCTGGGTGTACACAGAGAGAGACACCCCGCCAGAGGGGGTAGACAGCCTCTCTGGAAGAGAGGGTATCTAGTAATGAAATATATATCTATTGAAGTAATACCAACTCTGGCGGGGGGCATCTAGGGAAGAAAGAAGTATGTATTGAAGGATCGTTTGACCCGGCAGCAGCCCCCTGTTGCCAACCCGCTGCAGCCCAATCCTGCAGCTGCTGTTTAACCCGTACCTCATCATTTTGGACATGAGGGAGCGGCGCCGACCCTGACCCGGTCTGTGATCACGCTCCTCCAGGTCGCTAACGCGTTCCTTGGAGGATCAACCGTGATCGCAACCCTCAAAACCTTATCGGCGAGATCCGTCTCGCTCCCGGCAAATTTGCCGCAACCGCCCTATCCGGCGCTACCGCGCCGCATCCCGACTGGCCTTGGCACACCGAGCATTCTGGCGCTGGACATGGGTTCGCGCTGTGGCTGGGCCGTCGGCAGCGCCAGTGACGTGTGCTCGGGCGTCTGGGACATTGCCCCACGCCGGGGTGAATCGCCGGGCATGCGCTACATCCGCCTGCGTGCCCGGCTGCAGGAGATCCGCACCGCCTACCCGGATCTGGCCACCGTGTTCTACGAGCAGGCGCACCACCGGGGCGGTGCCGCCACCGAGTACGCCGTGGGCTGTGTCGCCACCGTGCAGGCCTGGTGTGCCGAGCACGGCCTCGAGCACAGTGCCGTGCATAGCGCGACGATCAAGAAGCACGCCACCGGCAAGGGCAATGCCGGCAAAGACGCGGTGATTGCCGCCATGCGTGCTGCGGGCTTTAAGCCCAGCGACGACAACGAAGCGGATGCCCTGGCCTTGCTGGCTTGGGCGCTGGATCAGGGAGGTGTGCAATGAGCACGAGCACCTTGATCGCCGTCACCCCGGGCGAAATCGGCGGGCAGAGCACGCAACTGGTCGATGCGCGGCTGTTGCACCAGTTTCTCGAAGTCGGGAAGGACTTCTCAACTTGGATCAAAGGCAGAATCGCTGAATTCGAGTTTGTCGAGAACGAGGACTACTTGCTCGCCAAAACGGGTGAGCAAGTCCACTTTGATTCGCCCAGTTTGGCGAATCGCACTTTGACAGAAGCCGGAGGGTTTTCCCCAAATTTGGGGAAAACCTCCAATCAAGGTGGACGCCCCACCACCGACTATCTCCTGACCCTCGACATGGCCAAGGAACTCGCCATGGTCGAACGCACCCCCAAGGGTCGGCAGGCACGCCGCTACTTCATCGAGTGCGAGAAGGCGCTTCTCGCTCGCAACCAAGCAGCAGTGCCCGCACCGAAGCCCGAGTATCCGCTGGCGATCAATCTGCGCACGGCCAACGTGCAGGCCATCAACCGCCAGGCGCAAGCCGATGTCGCCGGAGAAAACGCACAACGCTTTCACGCCAGGCGCGAAGAACTGCTGCGCCTACAACGCTATGTCCGCCTCTACGGCTGCCTGCCACCCAAGACGCAGATCGCGGGAGGTGCTCAATGAAAACATCGCCCAAAACCACGAAGCGCGGTCAGCGCCAGGACAAGCACCAGCGCTGGTGTCCCCCGAAGCCGCTGGTCGGCATTCAGCCCATCGAACGCATGTTGCTACGCCACACCTTTACGCGCTGCCCCGAGGCGCGTCTGGTGGTGGCGGTGATTACGCGCGCCATCGGCGATTGCCTGTCGCGAGACCTGCACCGCGAACGGCGCGAAGCCCGGCGCTTCATCCTCGGTGACGAAGTCATTCACTGGTGTGACTGGGTCGGCCTGAATCCGGACTTCGTGCGGTTGGTCGCCCGGAAGGCGGGTTATCTCGCCGACGAGAAGCTGTACTGGCGACGTGTCGGCAAGAAAGCCCCTGCAGCAAAACAACCCCTCGATCAAAACTCACCCGCCGCCGGAGAGCAAGGAGACCCGCAATGAGAACCCAAACCGCTTCCATTCCCTGCGCCCTCGGGCGCCTGATGCCGCAGTCTCCGGCCAGCACTGACGAACTGCGCGCCATGCGTGCCGCCGCCTGGCACAAGCAAGGCATCGTGGTGGTCCCGCTGGCCGACATCTACGACGACTGGGACCGGCAGTTCCTGACCGGCATCGCCACGCGGCTCTATGGCGCACGCCCGACCACGACGAAACTGCAGCGTCCCTGGTGCGAAGGCGAGGTGATCGACCGGGGTGATGGCGAAACCTGGACGGTGATCGCCACGACGCTGAAGTCCGTCACCATCCAGCGCAGCCGAGACGGTGCACTGGCCACCCTCGGCCAACTCGGGGAGGGCCGGCCATGACCAAGAAAACCCAACTGGCCAAAGCCCGTGCCGAGAAAAAACCGCGCATTGGCGATGAACGCATCCGCCCCGACGGCAGCGTGATCCGTTATGTGCGCGAAGAGGATGACGACCAGAAACCGGCCGAGCACTACCGCACCGTCGACACGCTGGCGCTGATGCTCCGAAACGGCACGATCACCGGTGCCATGCACGACGCCGGCCAGCAGTTCTCGCAGGATTTTGCGCGAGCCTTCGGCAGCGGCGTCGCCAGTCCCAAGCTCGATGGTCTGCCGGGCGGGACATCGCCGGGCGAGATGATGGTCGAGAGGAATGCCGGTGCAGCCCGTGCGGTGCGGCAAGCCCTCGATGCCGTGGGTGGCAACAGCAGTCCGGCCGGATCGGCACTGTGGTTCGTCGCGGGGCTGGGGCTGTCGGTGCGGGATTGGGCGTTGCGCCGAGGGTGGGCGGACAAACCGATCTCCGTTCATGAGGCCAAGGGCATCCTGGTCGCCGGGTTGGCCATGCTGGCGCGGCACTACGGGTATGAGCGAGTTGGCGAACGGCGCGAACGGAGAATTCCCGCCACAGCCATGCCTTGACAAGCGGTGTGTGGCTGGGTTTAATAACTGTTACTAGACGCTAGGAGAAACAGCGATGCCTACCAGTGTTGCACTCAGCCACCACTTCGAAAGTTTTGTCCGCCAGCAGGTGGATTCCGGACGCTTCAACAACGTCAGCGAAGTTGTGCGTGCCGGTCTGCGTCTTCTCGAAAACCATGAGGCGCAGCAAACCGCCAAGCTCCAGGCGTTGCGCGAAGCGATTGCGGTTGGTCTGGCCAGTGGGCCGGACCTCTCGGAAGAGGATGTCTTTGACGAACTGGAGACCAGACTGCAAGCGATGGTCGAACAAGCCGAATGACGCGGCTGGCCTATACACCACAGTCCAAGAGTGATCTGAACGACATCGGTCTCTACATCGCCAAAGACAATCCGCGCCGTGCGATCAGCTACGTTCGTGAACTGCGTGCGCAGTGTCGCAAAATCACCCAAGCGCCCCAAGCCTATCGGCCGCGAACTGAACTTGGCAAGGGAATGCGCTCATGCGCCCACGGCAACTACGTGGTTCTTTTTTACGAAGAGCCTGGCCTTGTGCGGATCGTCCGTGTCCTGCACGGCGCGATGGACATCGAGGCGCAGTTTGCAGAAAAAAATTCAGCGCCCGACGAAAAACCCACTTGAATCTTTGATCACACAAGGTAAGCTCTTCCCATACCGCTGATAACTGCGCCCACCCGATTCGTTCCGGTGGGCGTTGTGCTTTCTGGGCCTGGTAAACGCCACGCAGCCCAGCTTCTCCCACCCCGGAGACTTTCCCAATGAAACTCCTCATCACCCGCCCGGTGGTTCTCGCCGGCGACGGTGGCGTGCGCACGTTCGTTCCTGGCCTGACGGTCGAGGTCGATGTACGGACCGCCGAACAGATCCTCACGCAGCAGGCCGGCATCGCCGCTGAACCTACCGTCGAAGCCCCCGCCACCCCACGCCGCAAGAAAGCCACCGATGCTGAAACTTGACGTCACCGCTGACGTGGCCAAGGCCACTGAGCACCTGTCGGAGCTGGCCGAGAAGCACATCCCGAACGCTGCCGCCAAAGCCCTGACCCGCACCGCCTTTGACGCCCGCGATGCGGTGCGCGACGGTCTACCTGATCGTTTCAATCTGCGCCACCCGTGGATCAGTCGGGGCATTGGCGTGACGCCGGCCAAGCCGCGAACGCTGATGGCCGAGGTCTGGGCACGCGACCGCTTCATGGCATTACAAGAAACCGGCGGCACCAAGACCGGGAAGCTGGCGATCCCCGTCGGCCCGATGGCCGACAAAGCCCAAACCCAGGTGATCCCCAAGCGCCAGTGGCCGGGCCAGATGATGGCGAAGAAGACCGTCTTCTACCACGCCGGCGCCGTGTTCGAGCGCCGCGACGAGAAACGCATCCTGGCCTTGTACCTGCTGCGCAAACAGCAGAAGGTCGAGCCGCGCTTCGGCATGGCCGACACGGTCAGGAGCGAGGCGTTGAAGGCGTACTACCGGCAGATGGAACGGGCACTGCGCGAAGAGCTGACGAAGGCGTGATTGCGGGTAGGAAACGTGAAGATCGGTGCCTCTAAAACGCTCAGGGAAGCGTTTTGAGCGACTTTGTCTGTTGGGAATGATCGGATGTGGGTTGGGTCGCGTTTGTCGCTCTGGCGGGCTGAGAGGTGGATCTACGGGTCCTCCCGGGCCATTTGAAGCGCGGGGGCCGCGCGCAGCGCGACGCTTGCCTAGCGTCAGACTCAAAAAATAGGT